>CANGZW010000071.1 GCA_947458405.1 Leptospiraceae bacterium | reverse complement strand
TGTGAAGGGAACATTTCCCGAAACCCTGCTTCCCGCCAGGCGACCTGCTATCACTAACTCTTCAAATGTTTTGGGAAATATAATTTGAAATATTTTTATTTGGTAAAATTCTCGATGAAAAGTATAAACAGAACCTGTATATTTTGAAACAGAAGAAAGTATTGCTTCTGCAAAAATACCTTTTCGGGGACTCACCTCAAAATCTCTGGTGTCATACGCAATTCCTACTTTTAGGTAATTGATATATCCCCCATTGTAGCCTGTGATTTTTCCAGAATCATAATCCTCTGTAAGCTTTGTTTTGGATTGGGGAGTGGGGATTTCCGAATTTATCAGGGGAAAATTGGTTTCTCCATAAATAGGATCTTTTGCCTTAAACCATTTTCCGTCATACGGATGAATGATAACTTTATAAAAATCTCCCCCAGTTAAAAATCTATATTTACCCCAAAAAGTCCTATCTAAATTTACACTGAACAAATTTCCCTGAGCTTCATATTCATTGTATTTCGTATCAGTGACATACGGAGGTTCACTTAGACTATTGGATTTTCTTCGCATGGAAAGATTTTTTTGTCTTTCTTCATAACCCGCATTGTAATTTTTTTGATTATTAATATCATTTCGATCGTAGTACGTAAGTCCATTCATAGAACTCTCACCGATACCGAAGTACATTGCATTTGGATTAGCATCCACAACCATAAAAGTATTTAGTCTAAAGGGTGTATTATTGATATAAGGTAAATCAATTCCCAATGTGTAGTACTTAGCATTTTTTAGTGATTGGTATGCATCTACACTTATTTTATATTTATAAGGAGCATAGGCAAATAGGGGATCTTTTTTTTTGCCGTTTTCTGTATAGTAAAGAGAGCCTCCAAGCCATGTCCCGGTAATGGGATCAATCGCATAACCCGGAACTCCCGTAATAAATGAATTTTCTTTTTTAACGGCTAGTTCTTCCTCACTGATTTTTTTGGAGGAATCTAAATGAAAAGGCAGATGACGGATTTCTTCTGTACTTAGGATTGGAGTAAGTATTAATATATAAGTAAATAAAAAAAAAATAAAATGCATGGGATATTAAATATAAACAAGTATTACATTAATTAATGTACTATAAAAAAAAGAATTAGTAAATTTGACAGATAAAATTGATTTAGTTATAGCTTAAAATATAAATTATCCAAACAATTCTTACTCATTAAGATAATATTATTGTCTCCAATTCTTCCAGGGCTTTCATTAATTCATTATTAACAATTCTATTGTCAAATCTATCCTGTGCCTCTAGTTCATGTAATCCATTTTTTATTCTTTTTTCAATAACTTGAGGATCATCGGTACCACGATTTTTTAACCTTTCTACCCATATTTCTCTACTCGGAGGAACAATAAAGATGCTTACACTAGAAGGAAGGGAAGATTTTACCTTGTCAGCTCCTTGCACATCAATATCTAAAATAATTTTTTTACCATCTTTTAGGTTTTTTTCTATAAATTCTTTGGGAGTTCCATAATAATTATCATGAACTTGAGCCCATTCATAAAAATAATTTTTCACTACAAGATCTTCAAATTCTTCTTTTGAAATAAAATGATAATTGAGACCGTTTTTTTCACCACCTCTAATAGGGCGGGATGTGTATGACACAGAAAATAAAATTTCCGGATGTTTTCTTAGAAGAAGGTCAATTAGAGTGGATTTTCCTCCTCCAGCTACAGATGATATTATGTATAAATTACCTTGATTTTCAGTCACTTTCTTCTAACTCCTCTTCCTCGACAGGTGTTTGATTATCACCAGTTTCTATTCGTTTTTGTAAAGATTCCGTTCTTAAACTTGAGAGAATTATATGATCCGTATCCGTCAACAATAAGGATCTAGTCTTTCTTCCCATCGTTGCGTCTATAAGTTTTCCAGAAGATTTAGCTTCTTGTCTAAGTCTTTTTCCTGCCGCAGAATCTGCTTGTACTACACAAACAATTCTGGAGAGCATTACAACATTGGAAAAACCAACATTGATCAATCTAAACGTTGACATAAAATTTTATACAGAACGCTGTTTATACTCTTCGATTTCTTTCTAGTTTAATGGTTTCTATTAATGATATTTCAGGTATAGCCAAACCCAATTCTTCTGAAATTTCAGAATGAGAAAAGCCTTTTTTTAGAAGATGAACAACTTTATCAATTTTGGGTGCACTTGAGGAAAGCTCCAAAAGGGCAGTTTTGGTAGAAATACTAATTTTATCCTTAATTAGCATCTGAGGTTTTTCACCAATCCCCTCGACTATTTTTTTAAATGGAGAAGAGGACTGATTGTTATTCAAAACTTTTTCAGTATCAAGTAGGGGATTTCCTCCCACGGAATAATCAATTCCATGGTTATTAGACTTTCCAAGAATTTTTTCGGAGGATGAGTTTGTAACCATTTCGTCCATACTTTCTTTGGGATCTTCAATTCCTAACATGGAACGAAAAATTTTACCAATACTACCTAAAAAACCGGAGTTTTCATCAAAATTGGAAGGATTAGACTGTTTTTGAGAGTATTTAGGCAGTGGAGTAGCCGTGATAGTTTTTATATCTTGAGCGGTGTTTAAAATTCGCTCTCTTTCTTCAGAAAATTTTTCCAAAAGCTCTTTGGAAGAAATTTCTGTAGATTTTGGTTCAGGAGAAGCAGGGGATTTATCTATATAATTAAAGTCTAAACCCATGTTTTCTGCTTTTTGGATTAGATTTTTAAAAATAGTAATTCTTGAGTCCATTAGGGCTAAATAACTCTCTGATTCTTTAAAAAAATCGAGGGTATGAGCTTGGATTTCTTTCTTTAGTTTAACAATTTGGTAGTCCCTGACACTGCTTGCTACTTTTACAGAGAGAATAAAATATAAAATCACTCCAAAAACTATATTAAATATAACCAGTGCTAGTAAGTCCAAATATTCCTCACTCTTCCTTCTCTGCCTTTGCAGGTCCTTTTTTCTTTTTGGGATCTCCACCCGCTTCTGTTTCTGGATCTACGAATGGTTTTTGTTTGATTCTATCATTTTCCAAAAAGAATACCTTTGACTGAACTTCATTTTTACAAATAAAGGGTTCTGCATTCTTAATTGTAATGGTCACACCGGGGTATATTTTTTTCTCACAATATACTTTCCCTTGTTGGGACGTTTGTTCCATATAAGTTTGAAGGCCTTGAATTTCCTTATCATAATCCATCATTCGTTTTTCAAGCTTTTTCATCCCACCTTCTAATTTATTCATGTGGTTTTGGTGCTCTTCTGTGAAGGAAGCAGGATCTGCCTCTTTTCTAGCCTTGAGTGTTTTCAAAGTTTTGTAGAGACTGTCTAATTTGGTTTGAGCCTCATTTTTCTTTTCAAGATATTCCTCAACCTGTCTTAAAAGTTTGGGACTCAGTCCAACAGTTATTTCTGTGGCAGGAGTAGACTTGGATCCTAAATTTTTAGCTAAAACCATTTTTCCCGCACGGGCTATTCCACCTACTATGTACGCCTTTTTCCCATTGCAAACTATGCTCCCACCCGCATTGACAGTGGAATTCATAATTACTTCCTGAACGATTACATCCTTGTCAGTTGTGACATTTGCATCCTGAATAAACTTTGCTATTATGTTACCATTCGAGGAAATAATTTTTGCCTCATCTCTTCCTGTAATACCTTGTCGTATTACAATGTCACCATCCGCTTCGACTGTAGCTTTTTGAACTGTACCATATATTTCTATATTTCCAGAGGCTTTAATATGGAAATTATCTTCCACACTTCCTGTTACGACAATTGAGCCCAAGAAAGTAATGTTACCGGTCTTCATATTAACATCACCGGCAACCTTGTAGACTGTTTCGACGTTTACCTTGCCATCAGCGAATATTACCTGCCCATTAACTTCGGCTGTCAATTTAGTCTTGTCTTCAGAGAGTATTGTTCCCTTACCGGCAAGAAAAGGAATATCCATACCATCTTTTGCTTCTAATGGATTATTATATAAGTCCCGTCCCCATTTGCCTTTTTCAGCTGGAATTTTTTCAGCTAATAATTGTCCTACAACTACGTTTTCTATTAAATCCAGGTTTTTAAAATCTATCTTTCCGGACTCATCTTCTTTTAGTCTGAGCTCTCTTTCTATTCTAACGTGATACACTATTCTAGCATCGGCACCTTTTTGGGGGAGTTCACCCTGTGCTACAAGAATTGGTTCATTGTATAGCTCGTTATCGAGCATTCGTTTGATTTCGTCTTCTTTTATACCGAAAACAATGTCTTCTTTTTTTAATTCAAAAACAATGTCTTTCACTTCAAAGTCTCTACCAGCCGCTTTCGGGGGAGTAATAACTATAAATGCCTTCATTTTTTCGGGATTGATATCAACCTTGCAAGTAGCTTCAGCAAAAGGCTTGAGTTTAGAGTCAGCAACTCTGACATAGTCGCCCTTACATATTTCTATAATCTGCTTCACTTTTTCTTCTGGAGGCAGTGCAATGCCTCTGATAGAAATCTTTTTCATTACATCTTCTACTTTTACAGGCTTTCCATCTCCAAGGGGTTTGTGGCATGAGATATACAGTCCCTGTCTGTAATACTTCACACGGAAGTAACCATCAACATCCTTCGGAGTGATAAATTCTTTTAAATCTTTAGAATTAAGTTTTCCCGATCCGCCCGTTAATTTATCATCTAAGGCTTTTAGGTCATCTAAATTGTCTTCGGGGTTGGCATAAAAGACTCTTAAATGAAACGGTTCTTTAAAAAAATAGTATTTGGTACGACCTCTTTGTAGGACTTCATATTCCAAGTCATATACAGGCTTATTGAGGTGTTTAGAGGCGAGTTTTAAACATTCGTCTATGGAGTCCCCGAGGACTTCGACTTTTTCTTTTTCGTCCTTTTCCATGATGGTTTCCTGCTCAAACATAAGACTCTTTAACTTGTCCATATTTCTATTATCCCTTCTTTATAGTTTCGACTGGAATGTAAGATGTTGCAAGTAGAATTTCTGTTTGTTCTAAAGATTAAAAATATATATATCCCCGACCATTTCTTATGATGATCCTCGTATTTAGTTTTTGGGATAAATAGGAAATCTCTTCCAAGAAATTATTAGCTTGTTCTCCGACTAGTGGATAGATGATATGATCATCCTTTTGGAATTTTCCAAAAATAGGGATAATTTCACAGGTGATTAGTCGATTATTTTGAACTGTAAGCATAATTGCAATATTGTGATTCAAATATTGATTTTGGCTCCCAAAAATAAAGTTACCCATGGAATAAATGATTAAACCATCATTGTATTTTTCTATTCCCTGTGGAATATGGGGATGGTGTCCCGCAATAACGTGAAAACCCGAGTCGATTAATTTATGAGCACCTTCGATTTGCTCTTTTGTGGGCTCGGGATTGTACTCTACCCCCCAATGAAGAGATAAAATTTCAAAGATATCACTCCCTTTTTTAGGAATTTTAGCCAATCGGGGAACAGAATACGCCGCGGCACCGGGCAATTGTGTGGTAGCAAAGAGTCTAGTTTCTCCAATTGCCGAGGCGGAAGAAACTTGAATTTGGTAATTTTTAAAGTTAATTTGCTTGGGAAGAAAGGCTTCATCTGAGTTCATGCCAGCTCCAGCATATAAAATTCCTTTTATACTGAGGTTTCTTATGGTTTCTGCCAGACCCTCTTTTCCGTAATCCATAGTGTGATTATTGGCTAAAAAAACCAAATCTACATCCAATCGATTTAATAGATTCAATTCATCGGGTTTTGCATTAAATACATAGGATTTTGTGGGGTCGGGGCTGGCATAAGTGGAAATGGGGGTTTCAAGATTTATCATTTTTAAATCAGCTTCATCGAAAATAGAAACTAGGTTCTCGATGGGAGAATAAAATCCTCTTTTGGCCATGGTTTCTCTTAAGCCCCAATCAAACATTACATCCCCTGCCAAAAGGATTCGAAATTGTTTGGGTCTTTTTTGAACTCCACCTTCAATGGGAGAAAGAAATAAAATAAGGAGAAAAATAAGAGTTTTATTTAATTGTAAGAATTTTATAATATGACTGCGAGTGAAGGGACTTGAACCCCCATACCTCTCGGTACCAGAACCTAAATCTGGCGTGTCTACCAATTTCACCACACTCGCCTGAAAGCAGAGTTAGAGGAATATCTCATGAGGTCAAGTATTCTATTGTAAAAATATTCATTTGTAATGGTGCTCATCCAATTTTTAAAGGTCACTAAAAAGTTAAAAAAAAAGGCTATAAAAAATAATTTAATTTGCATATCTTTCATAATAAGCTAGAGATTAACCATTCATTTTCTTTTAATTTAAATTCGGATGAATGGACAATGTACGGAACTGTAAAAAGTCAATAATTCCGTTGAGACTCAAATATTTTTAAAAAATTAAATCTTAGGAGTAGCAGATGATAAAACATTTTATTTTTATTATGATTTTTAGTATTTTTTTTAACTATTGTAAGGAAAAGGCTGATCTTTCCAAAGAATCATTTCTCCTTGTCCTCTCTAAAAAAGGAGATGTTGTTCTTTTGAGGAACAACCAGGAAATTGCAGTACAGGCAAGTAGTTTTGTCATGAAGGGAGATACTATTCAAACGGGAGAAGCATCGGGTTTGGATTTAGAATTTCCCAACGGAGCCCTTTTGAGAATTAAAGAAAGAACATCTATTAGTATTAATTCTATCTTATCCCAAGAAGATACACAGGTGGAAATTGCCCTGAATAGGGGGAAGATATTTTCGAAAATAAAGAATAAGTTAAAAGATAAAGAGTCCTTTCGAATCAAAACTCCCACTATGATAGCAGGAGTTAGGGGTACGGAGTTTTCTGTTTCCGAAGAAGAAATTCCAAAGATTATGGTATTAGAAGGGGAGGTTTCCGCTGAAAAAGAATCCTCTCCTATTGTACCAGTGAGTGCCGGTAAAAAGGCTGAAGGGGAAATGTTGGAAATATCCGACCTGAGCCCGGAAGAAAAGAAAGAATTGGAAAGTGATTCAATGAGCCTAGTCCCCTCCACGGGGGAATTCAAGGAAAATGCACAAAGATTATTGACTGACTTCAAAGAATCCCAAAAAACATTCATCGAAGATCAGAAGACTAAAAATCAGGATGATTTAAAAGGGCAGAAAGAAAGAAATCAAAATGAACTAGAGTCTCAAAAAGAGAGTAATCGAGAAAATTTAAACACACAAAAAGAAAAAAATAACGAAGAATTAGGGAACCAGTCAGGAAAAGATAAATCCAACCTTAGTGAAGAAAAAGAATCTGGCAAAAAAGAATCTAGTGATATAAAAGCCAAGGGAAAAGACGCAATTTCTGGAGTGAAAAAAGAGGCGGAATCCGAAAAGGAAAAAATCAATAACACCAAAAACTCTATGGATGCAATTAAAAATCCAAATTTATTAGACAGTGTGAAGCCTAAAAAATAAAAGTTTTTTAATCTTTTCCTAAGTGTGATATCACTGGAACTTATTCTATTTTATTCCAGTGATTTCAATTCTATCTAAATGAACAAAGTTCTTGAATAAAATAAAGAGAGTAGGAACTTAAGCATAGAAGTTATAAAGTGATTGATCCAAGGTATATTCCTACCCAACCAGTATTAATTTTTTCCAAAGTAACACCTTTTGTTGATAAACTTCAAAAGGAGTTGCTTTCCCGTTCTATACCCCGAGTTTTATTTCCCCGAGTAGAAAGCATTCGAGAGTTGGTTTCACAAAAGAAATCATATATTTTCTTTTTTCACCAAGATTTTTCCAGTATTTCTCCAGAACAGTTTATTGAGGAATGCAACGAGAAAAATAGGAATCCCCCTATCACAGTTTTTATTGGGGATATGCCCTATAGGGAAGGTACCCGTAAATACAGAAATCTAGGATTCAATGCTTACCTTGAAGTTGGATATGAATCTGCAGACCTGCAGTTCCTGCTAGAGGACATTTTTGAGTTACAATATCTGAGGGGATTGGAAGAGAACTTATTAGCCCTGGAAGGATTTCGCGTTCGATACAATCAAAAATTGGAAGTTCAGGGACCGATAGACCAAATTTCGAAATTCACATTGAATCGTCTCTTTATTTATAATCTTGCAACCAGCCTCTCGCAGGGAAGTGGAGTTGGGAGTATGGTATCACTGATTGACATGATGAAATCACTTTCGATTGAGAGAGATGATGGTATTCTTGTTGATAAAGAAATCATAAATTTATTATACGAAAATAATAATTACACCCGTGGTATCTTGGATGGTCTTCAGAATATGATTCGTATTATGGAAATGACTCCCCGAAAATCTAAGAATAATCTAAGTGAGATTTTCGAAGATCTCAAAGAAGAAATGGAAGGACTTACCAATTTATTTGATAACAAGGGTATAAAAATTATCTACCCTATTTTGGAAATTCCCATACATTTGAATATAGATGAAGAAAAGATTTTGTTAATTTTGGAAGAAACACTTATCAATGCTTATAAATATGGAAAACCTAATAATGAGATAGAAATTCAAATAGAAACAAAACAACAATCAGTATCTATTATAGTAAAAAATAAAATAGATTCAGAAATTTACGAGGGGATTCCGGAAGAAATGGAGAAAATATTACTAGAGCCATTTTTTAGAAATCACCCTCCAGTGGAAGAGCTCATTCAAAATAATAAATTTGGTTTGGGGCTTGGACTATCAGCTATAGATTATATTATTCAGAAACACAATGGAAATTTTAGAATTTATAACCAAAAGAAAAATGATGAAGTATTTGTTTATGCTCAAATACAATTACCAGCATTAAAATAGGAGAAAACCTTGGCAAAAAAAATATTAATTATTGATGATTCTGCTGTATTTCGGAAAGTTTTAAATCTTCAATTAAAGAATGCAGGTTATGAAACAACAGAAGCAAATGATGGTGTAGAAGGCTTAGCAAAAGCTACATCAGCTGATTTTAATTTAATAATTTGTGATGTGAATATGCCTAATATGGATGGATTAACATTTGTGGGAAAAGTTAGGGCCAATGAAAAAGCTAGATTTATCCCGATAATTATGTTAACAACAGAATCCCAAGAAGAAAAAAAAAGAAAAGGATTGGAAGCGGGAGCAAAAGCCTGGTTAGTTAAACCCTTTAGTCCGGATCAATTATTAAATGCAATCAATAAGTTAATTACATGAGTTATACAGTTGAACTAGAAGAGGATACTCAATCCTGCACAATTAAATTGAGTGGAAAACTAAATGTATATAATGTTAAAGAATTTAAGGATATGATTCTTCCTATTACTGAACGAGTTCCCACTATCAATGTTGATTTAAAAGAAGTCACAGAGTTTGATTCCTCTTTTCTGCAACTTTTCATATCATTAAAAAATTCTGCATATCAATTGGGACATATCTTTAAAATAACATCCCACAGTAAATCCGTACTACATGTTATAGATGTATTTGGCCTAGTCGGATTTTTTGCTGATAAGATAGTTCTTAGTTCGAAAGATAGAAAAGAATTTAACTTTTCTTATGGAACGGCAAGGGTTCCAAAGACTCTAAGGTAAAAGATAGATGGAAAACATGGCTGAAATTAGGGAGGTCTTTACTGCTGAATGCAGTGAAATACTTCAAAAAATGGAATCCATCTTATTGGAGATGGAATCGGAAGAAACTCCCAACCAGGAAAGAATTCATGAATTATTCAGATTTATTCATACAATAAAAGGTTCAGCTGGTATATTTGGATATGAGGCTATTGTTAGTTTTACACATATTGTAGAATCCTTGCTGGATAAAATTAGAGATGGGATTCTGCCGTTTAAAAAAGAGTTAGTTGGGTTACTCCTGGAATGTCGGGATCATATCACAGAGCTTATCGAGTCTGCGGCGAATGGGAATCCTCTAGAAAAAGCAACTCTCAAAAATCAGGAAAAATTAACAGCTACATTAGAAAAATATTTAGGAGAAACTTTTACTAATAATATAAAAGATACCATTAAGCAGGATATCATTCATGATAAAAAAATAACCAAAGAATTAAAAGAAGTTAAATCTTCTCAACTTTGGCATATCTCTCTGCGCTTCAAAGAAGACACCAATAGAAATGGATTAGATCCTTATTCTACCTTTACTTACTTAAAAAAAATTGGAGAGATTGTTAAACTTTATACTCTTGTGAATAAAGTACCCAATATAGAAAATATTGATCCGGAGAGTTGTTATCTAGGGTTTGAGGTTTTATATAAGTGCGATAAAGATTTAGCTTTCATTCAAGATGCATTTGAGTTTATTCAATATGATTGTGATATATATATATTAAGTCCCCATAGAACTCTTGAAAATTGGTTAGAATTTTTTGAATATAGACAGGAAGGACTTCTTAGATTAGTTAGAATTTTATTAATTACCAAATCTATTGATAAAAAAATATTAAATCAATTAAAACTTCTAAATAAGAAAAAAAAAGAATCCAATAAAAAATCTAATAAAAGTGATACGTATGAAACTGATTTGGGAACAGAAACTCAATCAAGTTATACAGAAAACATAACTCAAGAAAATACAGTAAAACACAAAGATCAAAATCTACGAGAGAATAAATCAATTCGTATAGATTCTACAAAATTGGATATTTTAATAAATTTAGTAGGGGAATTAGTTGTAAATAGTGCAAATCTAACCCAAATTTCTAATAATAGAAAAGATTCGGAATTAATAGAATCGGTATCTCATTTGAATATGCTTATAAATGATATACGTGATACGTCTTTGAATTTGAGAATGGTTCAAATCGGAGAGACATTTAATCGATTCCATCGAGTTGTTAGGGATATTTCGCAAGAATTAAATAAAGATGTGCAACTCTCAATAACTGGAGGAGAGACCGAACTCGATAAAATCGTAGTAGAAAAAATAAATGATCCACTTATGCATCTAATACGAAATTCCTTGGATCATGGCATAGAATCAATTGATGAAAGAGCCTTAAAAGGTAAATCACCTAAAGGAAAATTGAGTCTACATGCATTTCATGAAGCAGGAAATATTGTAATTGAAGTTAAGGATGATGGTAGGGGTCTCGATAATCAAAAAATTCTAAACAAAGCAATTGAAAAGGGATTAATTTCCAAAGAGAGTAATCTCTCTACAAGTGAAATACATCGATTGATTTTTAAAGCCGGATTTTCAACTGCAGAGAAAGTTACCAGTATTTCTGGCAGGGGCGTTGGTCTCGATGTAGTTGAAAAAAACATTGAATCATTAAGGGGAAGTATTGCAATAAGCTCCGAGCTAAATCATGGAACCGTTATTCAAATTAGACTTCCTCTAACCCTAGCGATTATTGATGGATTTTTATTTCGAGTTTCTGAATTTTACTATGTAGTTCCTTTATATCAGATTGTAGAGTGTATAGAATACAAAGAAGAGGAGGTTTCTAATAGTGGAAATGATTTCATTAATCTTAGGGGAAATTTATTGCCTTTTTTGAGACTTTCAGAATTGTTTAATTTGCCAGAAAATGCCGGGAAGAGTAGAAAAAATATATTAATTCTTCAGAATATGGGAATTCAAGTTGGGATTTTAGTGGATAGTCTGCATGGTGAATTTCAAACTGTAATTAAACCTCTTGGAAAATTATTTCAAAAATTAAGAGGGATCAGTGGTACAACAGTTCTTGGTAGTGGAGAGGTTGCTTTAATTTTAGATGTACCCCTTTTGTTTCAGAGGGCTACTTCCATACAGAAAGAAAAGAAAAATAAGGCGCAGTTATAATGAAAATTTTAGTAAATGGAGAAGTAAATGTTAAAAAATATTAATTTATGGAATAAAATATTATTTATATTTATATTAATATCTTTAAGTATAATTGGAAATTCAATATATACTCTTAAAACAATAGGTAATATTAATAAAAATAATAGTACGACTATTGATCAAATTATCAATTCATCAGTTAGGTTAAATGAATTAGAAGTTGCAGTTATTAATTTTTCCTATGAAACAAAACTTTATTCAATCACTAAAGATAAATATATATTAGACAAAATAAATAAAGAAAAAGATAATATTGAATCTATACTTAATAGTTTTTTAAAAGATTATCCCGATAAAAATGAAAAATTAGATGTAATCTCGGAAAATTCTAAAGAAATTTTTTCACTATGGGAAAGTTATTTAGATCAACAGAAAGATAGTAAAGGTCAGGAAAATAACTTCTCAAGATTAACTGTAGTACAGTCGAAGTTGCAAGAAAAAATTAAGGCGTATATTCAATTGAATGGAAAAGACTTTACTAAGGGAACTTCAAATATTGATGAAGTCGGATTATTCTTGGGGATATTTGGTCTTTTTATTACATTATTATCTTATTTTTATATAAACAAAATTCAAACTGAAAACTTTCAGAATATCATACTTAATCTAGAGAAACTATCTAAGGGAGACTTCTCTAAAAATGACAATCTACAAACAGATTCAGAAATTCTAAATAAAGAATTAAATGAAATAAGGCTAAAATTATTAAATTTAAATATGGAAGCAAAAAAGTTTAAAATAGCCATTGATAAAGTATCCACTAATTTAATGATTAGTGATATAGATTTAAATATTAACTACATGAATAGTTCGGTTAAAGAAATGTTTAAAAATGGGGAAAGTGAGATTAAAAAGCAATTGCCGAATTTTTCACTTAGCTCACTAATGAATTCAAATATTGATACGTATCACAAAAATCCTTCCCACCAAAGACAAATTTTAGGAGCACTACGTAATACACATAGTACCGTTTTAAAATTAGGAGATAGAACCTATTCATTAAAGGCTAATCCTATATTAAGTGATAACGGGGAAAAATTTGGATTTATTGTTGAGTGGGTGGATCAGACTGAGCAACTTCTTATAGAAGAAGAAAGGCAGAAAGTTCTTAAAGAAAACGTTAGAATCAGAGTAGCATTGGATAATGTTTCAACGAATATCATGTTGGCTGACAATGATAGAAAGGTTATATACATGAATAAATCTATCTATAAAATGTTTGCAAATGCAGAATCAGACATAAAGAAGGAATTTGCACATTTTGATTCTAAAAATCTTATTGGTTTTACTATTGATAGATTCCACAAGCAACCTGAGTTACAAAAAAATATATTAGGAACATTTAATACAACTCATAAAGCTATAATAACAATTGGTGGAAGAACATTTGATTTGAGTGCCAACCCTATCATAAATGAGAATGGAGAAAGATTGGGAAGTGTAGTGGAGTGGGCTGATATCTCCAATGAGATTGCTGTTCAAAAAGAAATTGAAGGTATTGTAAATAAAGCTGTACTTGGTGAGTTTAATTCACGCATATCAAGTGAAGGCAAAATTGGTTTCTTCTTAAATCTTGCAGAAGGTATAAATAAAGTATTACAATTATCTGAAGATGGATTAAATGACATAGCAAGAATAATGGAGGCACTATCTAGGGGTGACTTAAACCAAAGAATTAATAAATCTTATTCGGGATTGTTCGGTAGTTTGAAAGATTATACAAATAAAACTGTGGATAAAATCTCTGAAGTGATTGAAGAAGTCAGAAGTAATTCGGAAGCCCTCTTAAATGCTTCGGAACAAGTGAGTGCTACTGCTCAAAGTTTGAGTCAAAGTGCAAGTGAACAAGCGGCTTCAGTCGAAGAAACTAGTGCTTCCCTTGAACAAATGAGTTCTAATATCAATATGAACGCAGAAAATTCTAGACAAACCAATATTATTGCAACCAAAACTGCCGAGTCTGCCAAACAAGGAGGATCGTCGGTTTTAGAGACCGTGAAAGCAATGAAGCAAATTGCTGAAAAAATTGGTATCATTGAGGATATTGCTTACCAAACCAATCTTCTTGCTTTAAATGCCGCTATTGAAGCTGCAAGAGCAGGGGAGCATGGAAAAGGATTTGCAGTTGTTGCATCAGAGGTAAGAAAACTGGCGGAAAGAAGCCAAATTGCCGCAAATGAAATTGGTGATCTCGCCACTACAAGTGTTGGTATTGCAGAAACAGCCGGTAAACTTATATCAGATATTGTTCCTTCAATCAACAAAACGGCAGATTTAGTACAAGAAATTTCTGCTTCTACTTCAGAGCAGTCTAGTTCAGTTGGAAATATTAATAAGGCTGTTGCACAACTTGATGCAATGACTCAACAAAATGCTTCTTCTTCTGAAGAGCTTGCTTCCACATCAGAAGAATTAAGCGGGCAAGCTGACAATCTTAGAAATGTTATTGGCTTTTTCTCATTGGGTGGAGCTGAATCACCCCTACAATTCAAAACTGTTTCTGCAAAATTCAGAAGCCAAAATGAAGCTAAGCTCCATTCGCCAAAAGCAATTGTAAAAACATCCTCTGATAGTGAGGAATACAACAGTTATGAGAAATTTTAAAGCTGGAGATAGCTATGGAAGAAAATCAATTCCTAACATTCAATTCTAGCAATGAGTCTTTTGCTGTTGATATACAAACAGTAAAAGAGATAAAAGAATTTTCTAGTATCACAATTATACCATTAATGCCCAAATCTGTATTAGGTGTAATAAATTTAAGAGGAAATGTAGTACCAATTATTGATTTTCAAGTAAGAATTGGAAAAGAAAAATCAAAAATAACTAAAAGAACATGTATTATAATTGTAGAAATAATCCATTTAGATGAAAAAATGGAAGTCGGAATTTTGGTGGATTCTGTTTCTGAAGTTATAGATATTCCTCAGGAAGAAATTGAGAAAGCCCCCTCTTTTGGATCAAAAATACGAAATGATTTTATTAAAAGTATAGGTAAAATAGATGGAAAATTTATAATAATATTAGATATAACTAATGTACTTAGTGTAGATGAATTATCTGTGGTTGAAAATGCTTCTATGGCAATAAAAGAGTAATTTGCATACACCAGAACATATCTTAGATGTATTTTTACAACCAGGAGATTTCTTCTGGGGAGATAGCTCTACTAGAATTAGGACTATCTTGGGATCTTGTGTTTCCTTTTGTCTATGGCATCCCCGATTAAAGGAAGGAGGGATGTGTCATTTCATGTTACCTACGAGGGGATCATATATTGAACACAATCCAAATATTTTAAATGGAAAGTATGGTGTTGAAGCCTGGCAATTATTTGAAAAAGAATTTAAGAAAAATAATACTAAACCTTCTGATTATGTAGTAAAAATATTTGGAGGGTCTTCTATGTTTGCTTATGAAGCGGATGATAAAGAAGTTCAAAATTCAAAAATCAATATTGGCTTGAAAAATATTGAATTATCTCATAAATTAGTCCAAAATAATCATTTAAATGTGGTATCTGAAAATTTGGGAGGAAAGCATTCGAGAAGATTGCATTATGAGATATGGAGCGGGAATGTTTGGTTAAAAAGGCAGGAAGTAGGTAATTAATAATGCCTTCAAATATAAATGTAATAGTAATTGATGACTCTGCCCTTGTAAGACAGGTAATAACAGAAATTATTAAAACAGATAAATCTATCAATTTATTATATACTGCCTCAGATCCAATATTTGCTCTCGATAAAATGAAAGATAATTGGCCTGATGTAATTATTTTAGATGTGGAAATGCCTCGAATGGATGGTATTACATTTTTAAAAAAAATAATGTCTGAAAAACCAACTCCTGTCATTATATGTTCAACACTTACACAAGAAAATTCTGAAACTACCATGCAAGCTCTTTCTGCGGGTGCCGTTGATATTATTACAAAACCCCAAATAGGATTGAAAAACTTTTTGACTGAATCTTCTTTAAAATTATTGGATTCTATTAAAGGTGCGGCGATTAGTAATGTAAAACAAATTAATTCATATATTTCAACACAGTCAAAATCTACTACTTCTTCCCTTCAAAATATTGATAAACATGTATTAAATTTAAATCAAATTTCACAGATTAGCACGACTCAAAAAATTGTCGCTATAGGAACATCTACTGGTGGTACAGTTGCATTGGAATTTATTTTAACAAGATTAGATTCGGGTTGTCCGGGAATTGCTATTGTTCAACACATGCCAGAAAAATTTACCAAAGCATTTTCAGATAGATTAAATAAATTGTGTCGCATAGAAGTAAAGGAAGCGGAGAATGGAGATCAATTAGTTCCCGGTCGGGCATTAATAGCACCCGGTAATTATCACATGTCTGTAAAAAGAAGCGGTGCTCAATATTTTGTAGAAGTTCATGATGGACCCTTAATAAGTAGACATAGACCATCAGTGGATGTACTATTTCGCTCTTTCTCAAAAAATGTTGGAAAAAATGGAATAGCCATGATTCTTACTGGAATGGGGGACGATGGTGCCGTCGGAATGAAGGATATGCATGATTCGGGTGTTATAACATATGCACAAAATGAAGAAAGTTGCATTGTCTTTGGAATGCCAAAAGAAGCAATCAAAAAAGGCGGAGTATCTAAGGTAGTTGATTTAAAAGATATTCCTGAGATTATAACAAAATTAAAATCAGCATAAAGTATGACACAATTAAATCCATTAAATACTTCGGAAGAATCTATATCAAAGCCACTTCCCTCTACCTTATTTTGTATTATATCTTTTAATGATTTAGAAGCATATTTTCGGATTAAAGAAAGTTGCGAAAAAGCATTTTCAAAAGTTTATCTAGAAAGTAATCCGATGCCTAAATGGACTATTGATATTACAGAAAAATCTAATATTCAGATAGGTGAGGGCACGAAAATATTAGCATTTCAAAGAAGAATAAACAGAGATGAGCTTCCCGAGTTAAAGATAAAATGTATAGAAATAAGAAAAAAGTTATTAAAAAAAGATTCAACTATTCGAATAATTCCAGGCTATCTATCCTCTCACAATGTAATATTATCTTCAATTTATGATGATTTTCATAGAATTTATTTATTTCACGGTATATACGCTGAAGTAATTTATAAATATGAAAAACTTCAACTTCAGACTTTAGATTCAGCTCCTGAATTCTTTGCAATGAATGAGGTGGTTTATTTTTTTAATGCCTTAAGAGATTACCATATAAATAATGAAAAAAGATATTAGGAACCCAGAAATGCTTTATAAATTTATATATATATTTATAATAATATTAAACATATTTTCTTGTAATACGCAAGAATTAAAGATAGAATCAGTTATCCCCTGTGAAAGTGCAGATGAAAATGGGGTTTGTGAAAAGCCTTTAAGTGTCAAAAAAGAATACTCTTTATCAATTCCGGGAAACTCTAAAATTGATACTATGAATCAATTATCAAATTATCTATATTTTAAAAATAGGGTTTCTTCTGGATTTGTAATTAAATTCAATAGACCATTTTTATTCGAGGAACTCGAAGAAATTAAATCAACTTATAAGGTATACTATAGTTTTTCAGGTACTACAGGGAAATTAGAAAATATAGAGATTGGGAATGATTATATTTATTCTTATGTATATCTAGGTACTATTTTAAGAGAAAGAAATAAAGAAAGAAAAGAAGAATCAAAAAATATAGGGAAATCTTTGTTTTTACAATTTTCGGGAAGTTTTAATTATAAATCTTCCCTATTTAAAGGTGATATAAATACTACTCAGGATTTAATTATTAATAAGGATTGAAATACTATTTTGCTAATTTTAAATTTTCTTCTTCTAATTTTCTTTTTTCATCAATATGTATTGTTATAATTAAAATTACTAATCCAACTGAGATACAAGAGTCTGCAAAATTAAATGCAGGCCATCTATGAAATAATAAAAAGTCAGGCCAATCAAAATCTAAAAAGTCAACCACACCAATATATTGCCCATGTTCAAGTGGTTTTAATCCAAATTTTACCCCTCCACCGGGAGGAATTTTAATAAAAAATTTATCTATAAAATTACCGAATGCACCTACCATGACTAAATTCCATCCCCATGTATTACCTAAATCATGATTTATCCATCTATAGGCAATCAGAAATATAATTGCAAAACCTGTTGTAACAATAGAAATTGATGAATTATTTTGATAAATTCCAAAAACAAATCCTGTATTAAAAGTTAATGTCATACAGAAAAAATTATTATAATAACATACACTATCCTGATAGCTATAATTCTGTATTACCCAATATTTTGTGGCTAAATCTATAACAACACCCAACAAAACAAAAAGTAAATAATTAGGTTTAAAAACACTAAAAAAATTTTTCTCAAAGTATTTCAATTTTTTCTCCAGATAAAAAAGAATTATTCTAAACTATTGGGTTTATTATTAAGAACTGAGCGGATTAAACCAATCCCAGTAAGTAGGGATACGAAATAAAAAGCATAGGAAACTGTTTCAATTTTTTGGAAATAAAAAATAGTTCCAAAATGGACTCCAGATACAACAAATATTGTTTGTATTAAATTCACACCTAATGAATACATTTTTTCGGTGTGCTTTTCCATATCCCTATTTATAAATCTTATTCTACCTCTATTGAGGGTCTGCAGTGCCTTTTGTAGTTCAAGGGGAAGCTGAAGGGAGGCTATTGCAATCTCTCCACCATCCTCTTTCAACATCTTAATAACTTCCTTCTTGTTACTTTCTACTATTTCATTGAATGGCTCTTCCGCATAATCAAAGATAGTCCTGTAGGGATCCAAAACAGCGGTCGTGCCAATGAGTAATCCCAATACACGTTGTAACATAATGTAGTTAGTTGGGAGTTGTGTTACCTGCATCAGCTCTTTTAAACTGGTATTTATCCCTTCGAGAAAAATATAAACTTCTTCTGGTTCCAATTGCTCAATGGATATATTTCTAAAATAGTCAGTATTGGTTATAAAGTGTTTCAACTTTTCCAAAGCAAACTGGGTAACTTGTTCCAATTTTTCTTTATTTACCGATCTGTCTAACAATCCCATAGACTCTAATCCTTCAACGACACCGTAGTAATCATTGGAGATGGCTGATTGAATTATCATTTTTAAGGATTGAGCAATATTTGTAGGAAGTTCGGAGACTGCACCAAAATCTATGAAGCACAATTTTCCCTGAGGAGTATAAATTAAGTTCCCCGGATGTGGGTCAGCGTGGAAAAATTTATACTTAAAAATCATTAAAATATAGGCTTTTATAAGGAGTTGAAGTGGTCTGGAAGTTTTACCATTTTTCTTATGATTAATTCTGGTTTCGGTGATTTTTACACCTTCAATGAATTTAGTTACTAAAATGCCCTGTCTTGTAAAATCTTCATAAACTGTTGGGAACGTATAATCCTTTTCATTTTTGAATAACTCAGCCATTCTTTGGAGAGAGTTAGCCTCTTCTTTAAGATTCATCTCTCTTCTAATGATAATGCTTATCTCACTATGAATTTTCATGTAATCAAAAGAGTATAGAAAACGATTGATCCATTTTAATACAAAAAGAATCGTCTGAAGATCTTTCTCTACGAGATTTTCAATGTTAGGATATAAGATTTTAATGACGATTTTTTTTCCCTGATAAGTGGCTCTGTGCACCTGGGCGGTAGAAGCCGAGGCAAGGGGTGTTCGATCTAAATCAGGGAATACTTCTTCAATATTCTTATTAAATTCTTTGGAAAACCTCAGTTTTACCTCAGAAAAATTATGAGGGGGGACTCTATCCTGTAGGTCTTTTAAATTTTCAAGGAAACTGGGGGGTAAAACATGGGCGAGATTTGAAATAAATTGCCCAGCTTTTATATAAACTCCCCCTAACTTTAAGAATAGTGATCTACATTCTTTAGATAATAACAAAAAATATTCATCTTCAATATCTCGGAATTTATGAACCTCAACCCAAATTGATTTTACTTTGTATAACCATATGAAACGAAGTGTCCATCGAATTAGAAAAAAATAGACTACATAAAACCTAGATCGAGGGCCTTTTTTTCTGAATCTAAGAATATCTTGTTCAAGTTTTGGATTTTCTGAAGTATAATTCATGCAGAGTACTACCATTCCTTTATATTTCCTGTTGTTTGGCAAGAAAATTATGGATTAATAATCTATGAGATTCCTTATTTGTAACAACTCAGAGGAGATGCTTCCTCATTTCAATATTGCGAAAAGGATACCTGTGGTAACCTAAATTCGTTATTTTTTGGTAAATTACCTTTTTTATGAAAATAATATGTCGATAATTGCCAAAAGACATAATAATTTTAAATTAATTTAAGCAATTTTTTCACTTATACTTAAATTTATTTCCCGTTTAGTGTTACAAAATAGTTAGGAATCTTAACTCTTTTGAACTGATATTTCTTTTATTAAGTCGAAAATTCTCTGATTTGCGGAGAGATCTCCGAGAATCTCCTTTCCATTGCCTTGCAGATGATTTAAAATTTCTTTGTACAACTCAATCCATGGATTGGAGTTTTTAAATTGGGGCAATTCCAATGGTTTAAGGCTCCTAAAACCCCTATATAGATTACTTTCTTCTGACCTATAAAATTTATGCCCATCATTATTTAGAATAATTCTATTTTCTGAAGTTTGGATATCTACCTCGAATTGAAAATATCGCCTTTCCCCTCCGGCTTCCAAAAAAGCAAAAATATCTTGTGGGTATTCAATTACAGCGAGAGCTC
>CANGZW010000070.1 GCA_947458405.1 Leptospiraceae bacterium | reverse complement strand
TTCAAAATAATCGGCTAAAATCCTCCATTTGTCTTCAGGGTGAAATTTATTTACAAAATAAGTGAGATCATTCTGCTTGAATGCATTTTTATTTTCATTTATTTCTTTAAAAAAATTATTTTTTTTGGATTCATTAAAAGGAATTTTACTCATAAATTCTTCGGCGGTATTCCAATCAATAATACCCAATCGAAATAAATTCTCTCTAGTTTTTTTCCCTATCCCCTTAAAATGTAAAAATGCACCTTCTATCATTAGTATTTCTTTTCTCTTTTCTTTTTCAATATTTCTCCTGCTCTTTTTAATCTGTTCTGCAATTTTTGAATTTCAGGATCTTCTTTTATTATTGGCGGTTTAACATTATCTAGACTAAAAGTTTTAATATTCGGGGAATAAAAGTTCTCATTTAGATAATAATTTAAAAGACTTTTTGCGCATTCAACAGCTCCATTTGACTCAAATAGCAATTCTTCTATATCCTGACTTTTAATCCCTGGGGGCAGGGGGGGAACGCAGGATGGACAGCCTGCAATACATTCACATTCTTCGATGATTTGTAATGCAAGGCTCAATGCATCACGTATTCGATTGAATATTTTTTCCGAAAAACCAATTCCACCTTCCAATGCATCATACAAATAAAGACAACTTTTCCATTTTTCCTCACTCTCCGTTAAGGCAACATCTGTATGTATATCACCACGATCACCCATACAAATAGATGGTGAGGAATTTTTAAGGATATAACTCAAAGAATGTATTGCAACATCAATGTACCTTTTATCTATACTTTCGATTTGCTTAACCCAATTTTCCGCTAGAGAAATGGAAAAACCAGTTGTTTCATAGGTAAAGGGCATGAGTGTAATGGGACCATAGCCTATATTTTCATAGGTTCTTTCTTTTATTTTTTTAAAGAGTTTGGGTTCACGTGTTACTTTTATATAACCATAAATTAAATTAGCATTAGAGAGAGTTTTGGTTTCTTCCGTATCAATCATATCAACCATCGTTTCCCAAACTGCTTCCGTATAATAATCCACATCCACTCTTTCTACATTGCAATATTTTTTTTCAAAGTCTAATTCTACAGACATATATTTAGTTCCTAAATGTTGGTATATCGCGGACTTATATAAAGATCCCATAGCCCCAATTGGATCAGTTTCTCCTATAACATTTCCATCATTAATTATTTGGATATTGTAATCGGTAAGACCTCTTAAATTTACTCCTTTTGCAGGATAGTCATCTATCGCATAACGTAGAAATTCTTTGTAAGGCTTCAATGTATTATCTTCTTTGAGTGTGTTCAATGCATGAGAATATATTTCTGATTCAAAATAATTTTCTTTTGGAGAGAGAGGTAACTCATAAGCCGCACAGGGTATATGTTGTAGTAATATATATGGATTATCAGCAGATAGCCAGGCTTCTTCTGAAGGAGTATTAGTTATAAATTCATTATGGTGAATAATATATTGATCTATTGGTGTATCTTTTGCAACAAAGACAATCACAGACTCCTTACCTCCCCTACCGACCCTGCCCGCCTGTTGCCAAAAACTAGATAGTGTTCCCGGATGACCGCTCATGATACACAGGCTCATATCTCCAATATCAATGCCTAATTCAAGGGCATTTGTAGTGATAATAGTATTAATTTTTCCTGAAAATAAGTCTTTTTCCAGTTTTCGTCTTTCATTGGGTAAAAGCCCACCACGATAGGGTTTAATTTTCTGGGAGAGTTCTGTATTACCCTCTGTGACTGCATTGTACAATCTTTCTACTTCTTGTCTCGCTCTACAAAAACAGATTGTTCGAATATTTTCTCTAGCTGAGTATCTCAACAATGGAATTGTGATACTAGCAGGTCCTTTTCTATATGTAGAAGTACTTTCGGTAACTACAATTGGAGGGTTCATAAAAAATATTTTTTTGTTTCTTACGGGAGATCCATCATCTTGTATTACATTAAAACTCTTGTGAAATAAAGCCTCTGCATGTTCATGAGGATTTCCTATTGTTGCGGATGAACATATAAAAATTGGTGAACTACCATGCAGATTGCATATTCTCAAAAGCCTTCTAAAAACATTAGAAACATGTGAGCCGAATGCTCCTCTATAAGTATGAACTTCATCGACAACTATATATTTTAGTCTGGAGAGAAAATTTTTCCATCTCCGATTATGGTTAGGTAAAATACCAGAGTGCAACATATCCGGATTTGAGATAATAAAATCAGCATGTTTTAATAAACTTTCCCTTTCTCCCGCAGGCGTATCACCATCATAAGTTCCAAACTTAGATGGTAGAGATTCATTTAGTAGTTTTCCAAGAGTGGACTCTTGATCGCGGGACAATGCTTTAGTGGGGTACATCAAAAGAGTAGTAAATTTTTTGTCTGATTTTTTATAATCGTTTAATATTGGAAGTAAAAAAGAAAGTGTTTTACCACTAGCCGTTCGAGAAAGTAATAAGGTATCCTTACTATCGGTAATACAATTAAATGCCAATAATTGATGAGAATATAAGGAAGATATATTAGATTTTACTAATATATCTTGTAATTTTTTATCTAATTGGGGGGGAAAAGGACTTATTCTAGGCTCTTGTGATGGTATTTCTATAATTCCTCGCAAGGAATCTTTATAATCTCGTTTTAGATGGGTTATTACCCTTTCCAAATCTCTCATCTCTATTATTTTTTAGTAATTAAATGTATGGTCAAACAAATTCTTTATTTTTTCCTTTTCCACAAAATTGATAAAAATAGGGGAAGAAATATTTCTTTACGGAAATCAATCCCAAGCAATGATTTGATAAGAATGCAGAAGATGGTCATTATTTTTATTCGATATATAATTCTGTCTTTTTCAATTTTTTCTTCAATGTGGTTTTCGCCCCAAGCCCAAGGGAGAAGTGATTTTTTTGATAATTATGATTACAGTTTGCGAAATTACAAGGGGGGAGAATCCCTCCGAGAAGATAGTTACCAAGAGTACAAACTTCCCCGACCGAGAAAAAAACAAACTCTCTTAGAGCCTAAAAATGTGAGAAGGGAGCTAGATACTTCCATGATTGTTCCCCCTCCAGCAGGACTGAGAAGAACCACTACAACTTCTGCAAATACTCTCAATGCAAATAACGTCAATTCACTTCCTGTCAATCCTTTCACAGGGGAGTTGAATGTGGAGGCAATTCTCAAGAATCAGGATGAGAAGCGTCAAAAAAAAGAAAATACAAAAAGAATTAGAGAAGAGAGAGAAAAAGAAATCTATAGTGAATCTGGTTTGAGACGCTCAGAAATAATTTTTTTTACTACCATTCCTTTTGCGATTGGAGGCTCGGCAGCAGTGGCACTTTTTATTAATAATTTCTCAAGTGGATTTTATAAATCCAATCTAGGTGCTCTTTTTGTAGCTAGTAGTGCCATCGGTATCTCAGCAACCAATGTTTATCTTGATAGCTTATTAGTAAAACAAAATGAATTAGAAAAGAAAAGACTCACTGAAGATATTCTACCTAATAATTTACTTCCAAACAAAATCGAATTTACAATACCCTTTTGGAGTTCAAGATTCTAATATGATCCCGATCAAACGAAATCAAAAACAAAAGTTTTTATCCCTCTTAAAAGTAGTACGTATTAAACTAGATGAAATTAGTTTATATTACACAGAAAGAATCAAACCTTTAGCAAAATTAATATTTAAAATTTGTGGGGTTTTTTCTCTTGTAACACTCACAATAGAGTTAGGATTTTATTACCCAGATATCTGGGCTCCTAAAATAAAAGTAATAAACCAGTTACTTATATATTACCTCATCATATATGAATTGGTTTCGTTCATCTTAACCAGATCAACTTATCAAGAATTCATTTCTACGCACAAACCAGAAACCATTATTATTACTTTAGTGTTGATTCAAAGAATATTTGAAAAAAAAATTATTTCCTATTTTCAGTATCTCAATTATGGTGCTGATCAGGCTGTTCTTTCTTTTTTAGCTATAACGCAATTATTCCTAATATTTTCTCATATCATAAGCTTTTTACGATCGAGAAGAATCTATTCCACCAAAAAAATCAATCCATCTTTTATGTTTTTTTTGAGTTTTGCCGGTATTATCACAATTGGTTCGGTTTTGCTATCATTACCAAAAGCCCAGAAGCTTGACTTACACTTTATAGATGTACTTTTCACCGTCATCAGTGCTACCTGTGTTACAGGTCTTGCCACAATCGATATTGCTTCATCTTTTACATTAACAGGACAAATTATTATTTTAGCTCTCATTCAAATAGGTGGACTCGGTCTAATTACCCTAACAACTTTTTTTGCAATATTTTTAGCGGGTCAGGCTTCTGTGAATGATAAATTAATGATGAAAGATATACTAAGTGAGGATGCTCTAGGGAGAGTAAGACAACTCATTGGAGAAATAGCTATACAAACTTTTGTTATAGAAATGTTAGGTGCTTTCTTTTTATTTTTCTCTTTCCCCAAAAATTCAGATCTCAAAATCGAACAAAAAATATTTTATTCGATTTTCCATTCAATTTCAGCATTTTGTAATGCAGGGTTTTCACTATTTTCCAAGAATTTGGGAGAAAATTTTACTTATAATGATAAACCCTTCTTATCAATTATTATGATACTAATTTTATTAGGGGGAATCGGCTTTAATGTTTTATCACAACTTCAGGGTCGTTTTTTATCTAAAAGCCAAACAAAAATTAAGCTATCTGTTTCTACAAAATTATCCGTGTTAACATCCTTTGGATTGTTAGTTTTAGGAATGCTCTCGTATTTTATTTTAGAACAGGAATATACTTTAAGTTCTATGCGTATCACAGATGAACTCTTTCATTCTTTATTTTACTCTGTTACATCCCGAACAGCCGGATTCAATACTCTCGATATCGGATCGATGGGAAATCCTATGGTGTTTTTTAGTCTCTTACTCATGTGGGTTGGAGCTTCCCCTAATTCTACAGGAGGAGGAATCAAAACGACAACCTTTGCTGTTGCTTTTTTACAGATCATCGATTTCGTAAGAGGTAAGCCTAAGCTCGAAGTTTTTCATAGAACAATCGCAGATGTTTCTATTTTTCGTGCCTCTTCCACAATAGTTCTTTCTTTATTCGTGATTTTTGCAGCAATTTTTTCTCTCTTGATGGTAGAAAAGTTTTCATTCTTAGATATTTGCTATGAAGTGGTTTCAGCGTATGGCACTGTAGGTTTGAGCAGAGGTATTACAGGAATGCTCACAGATAGTAGCAAACTAACTATTTGTGTGGTGATGTTTATGGGTAGGGTGGGAGTACTCACTACACTCATTGCATTACTTCCTAAAAAAGAATTGAGTGGGATTTCATACCCTAAAGAATATGTGATTGTGGGATAGGGATTTGTAGGGGATTTGGTTTCTTTATCTAATAGGTTTGGGTTCGCCTCCAATCACCCAATTTTTGATTGGTGTTTATTTGTTTAGTATTTAATCTCCTCTACCCCAACTCGCCCATTGGCCTAAGGTAACTCGAAACCAAACTATGCAGAAAGATCTTCCGTACTACATTTTTACCTAACTAATCTATTTCTAAGATTAGTTTTGAGGTATGAATCTTATGAATAAATGATTGTATCCTGAACTCCTTGAGAGTTCAAGATAGATTCATAGGATTCTTCTTTTTAATCTTTCTCAGATCTGCTTTGTTTAATCCCCTGAGTGTTACAATATTTCCAGGAATATTTCTTTTTTTACTAAACTTCTAATTTTTTTTAAAAAATTTCGATAATTCTCTCACTTTTTTATACATATAGATGTAGGAGGCTAAAATGCCGGACTACCATGATATTTTCTGGAGACTCTTATTTCAAAGGATAGATTGTACAATTGAGTTATTTCGATTTCTACTGAAAGAAAAAGCGAAATTATTAGAGCTTGAAAATCTTATCCTTATCAAGGATATCTATTTCAGAAAAAAGAAATTACTGTATGATATTTTATTTGAAATTCCCATTCGAAATTCAAAAGATAAGGTGTATTTTCTCCTCGAGCATAAGTCAAGAAAGGCGAATGATTTTGAACTCCAGATTATGAAATACAAGCATATCCTTCACAAATGGCAAAAAAAGGAATTTGGTAAACTGTCTCTAATCATACCTATTTTATTTTACCAGGGTTTGGACAATTGGGATCCTGAAAGTGAACTGGAAGAAGCGAGAAAACTTAAAAATCCATTTTTTTCTGGGACTAAAGAGAAAATCCTAATTTTTAATCTCGGTAAAATAGATCCTATAAGGGATTTTATGAATCCTGAATTGAAAGCTGGGATGTTACTTTTGAAGATCATTCGAGATTCCTGGGATGAATTTATTGTAGGTTGGAATCAGGTTCGGGAGATTTTAAATTCTTTGGTTGAGTCAAAAAGGATTGATCTAGAAGAGGAAATGTTGGATTATATTTTTAGATCTAGGACGGAAGATAATGAATTTTTGGAGGAAGCAATTATGGGAAAGAAAGTTTTAACCGCATACGAAAGGGCTTTGGAAGAAGGTGAGTTGAAGGGCAAGTTAGAAGGTAAGTTTGAAACCAAACTGGAAACTGCACGTAAAATGATAGAAAGAGGATTTCCTGTCTATGAAATTCAAGAAATCACGGGTCTTTCGGAAGAACAGCTTAGGGAGAATGGGATAGTGTAGGGTTGGGATTCGTCACCGCTCCCTAATCCTCCGGGGTATTGTATTACTTTGTAGTGTTTTATAGGGATATTGGTTTTTATATTGGTATCTTTTATGAAAAATGTATTACAATTAAGTATGATTCTCTAATTTTAGTTTTATAGGCTCATGAAATACTTGATACTAAATAATTAAATGATCTTTAAAACTATTTCTCATTACCAATTGTTTTTTCAAAATTCTAAAGAATCGATATGAATTGACAGCATTCAAGAGGTTATATTTTAAAGAATCGCGGCTTTCGAAAAAGATCCCTAGATTTAGAGGAAATTTATTTCAGTAGCTTATGAATAAGACATCACAGATCTAGTTAAACCCTATATGGATAAAGCAAGAAAAGAAGGAGAATTGAAATCCAAAATAGAAACTTCTCGGAAAATGATGGAATTTGGAGATACTCTCGAAAAAATAATCTTGATCACAGGACTCTCCGAAGCCCAGCTTAAGAAGAATGGTTTGCTATAGAATTGTGATTTGTTTCTGATTATCTAATGTTTAATTGATATTTATATATATTCTCACCAAGCCCGTTATCCTATAGTCACTCGAAACCAACTTATTTCCGTCAGATAATAGAATTTTTAAAACAGCTTGTTCTATATCAGAATATAAGGCCTAAATTAATATTTTATAACTCAGACTATTCTATTCTTTTGATTTTATATAAGGTATTATTTTTATTTCATCTTCAGAAGTTTCTATTATATAATTTTCAAATTGTGATGACATTATCAAATTATAAATTAAATTAGAAGTACGAAGTTTATCATAAAACTTTGGATTTTCATAATCTTTTATAGAAAAGTCTATATTCAACCTTAGTGTTTCATCTAATAAAGGTTTATTAACTTTATAAGATATGACATTGTTATTAAATTCATCCATTACTTTGGTTACAGAAGTTATTGATTTATGGTTATTTAATTTATTAATATAATTTAACTCGTATGAATTAATACCAATTACATCAGGAAATATTAATTCTACTTCACTATTTATTGTGGGTTGGTAGTACTCATTATCATAGTAATTATCATTTAAAAAATCCCATCCCGGATCAAACAAAGATATATTAAATTCAAATATCTCTTCAAAATCTATCTTTTTTCCAAAATCAATTGAGAAATTCCTATATGTATCCATATTATCTTGAAAATCTATTTTTAGATCAGGCAAATCCTTAGACCAGGCCTTCAGGTTAAATAGTTTATCCGGACATGGATAAGTAAAGTATATTGCTCCATACTTATACATATCATTTTCATTTGAATTGAGAGAATCATATTTAATTTTCTTTAGAGCAATATTTACATTTTGAATAACGTCACCATGTATATTAATTATTTTTGAACTCATTTTTTCTGATAGTACTAAAAAATCATGCCCTTTTAAATATGGATCTTTTTGATATTTATAGTCTGGTAGAAGAGGAAGTAATATTTCTTTTATTTCCTTATCAATAGTCTTATTTAATATTTTTTCATTTTGAGTTGTATTTAATTGATAAACCTTATCATTTAAAATGCTAATAATATAAAATTTTTTAACTTCTTCATCATTTGAATTTGTGTACATAAAAAAAGGATATAAATTGTATATAGAGTTATTTTCTATATTAAGTAAATATGGTTTATCTATCTCCATTTTATTAGAAATTTTTGAATATATTTTGATTTCATTTGGATAATTATATCCTGTCATATCAATGCATTTGATTTTATTATTTTCGTAAGATTCCAATGGTATAATTATTTTGAAATTGAAAAAGAAATCATTTAAATTATTTAAAAGTTGAATCAAAGTATTTTGAATAATTTTTCCTTCGATTGAAATAAATTTATCATCTATTATTTTTCTATTATGCGATATATCATTTCTAATATTAACAATTTGATTTAGCGTATTACTATTATTACTTATATAGTTCGAAATATTGATTAGATTTTTAATTTCTTTGTTACATGCAAACAATAAATCAGGAAGAAGATATAAATAATCACCAAATGAAATTTTAAATATTTTTTCGATTACTTTCTTATTTACATTTAAATCCTCTAATATTCTTTCTTCTTTAATTAAAGAAATATAAATTGAAATACAAATATTAAAAACATGATGAAAGGATAACTCAATTAGATTTATAGTATTTTTTATCTTAATTTCTTCATTATCCGAGGATATTATTTTTCTAAAAGAATTAGCTAAAAAAAGAGGATATTTGATGCATATATTTTCTTTATTTAATTCTATAAAATTTTCACTATCTGTACTATCCAATTTGTTTATACCTCATTAATTTTTAATAATTTTTATTTTCATTTTAATTAAAATTCTTAAAGGATCAATATTTATTTTATTATATTTTTTTTTATTTCATGACCAGTAATTGGATCCAAATTTATTAAAAATTTTTCCAACTCATTAACTTTCCATTCACATTCCTTAGAATTCAAATCAATAGAGTCAGGAATCAAAAGTTTATCCTGTTTTTTGTCTGACATTGTCGTAAATTTTGACTCCCACCCTACTCTAGATTTTTTATTAATAGATTGGATTACTATCTTATTATCATCCACTAATAGATCAACTTCCTCTGTTATATTGCCTTAGATATTCGAATACCTTTTGAATTACTTATTTTTATAAAAGAAGTTTTCATTGTTATTACAATGTGATTGCTTTTTTAAAATTGTCAAGTTGGATGTTTATTATAATTAATCTTGATTTTTAAATATTGAGTTTTAAATTTATCATAGGAGATATAAAATAATGCCTATTCCAGATTTTCAAAGTATCATGTTACCTTTGCTAGATTTTCTAAGAGACCAAAAAGAACACTCAAGCAAGGAAATAATTGAAGGTTTAAGTGATCATTTCAAATTATCGCCAGAAGAAAGAAATACTAGATTACCATCGTCTAAGTCGGTATATTTAATTTCTAACAGAATTGGTTGGGCAGAAGCTCATCTGAAAATGGCAGGTTTAATTGAATCCCCAAGACGAGCTATTTATAAAATTACCCAAGATGGAACAGAAACTCTTAATAAAAATCTTACTCAATTAAATGTTGCCTATCTAAAAAATTTCAAAAAATATGAAGATGAAAGAAAATCTTGGAGTAGTACTACAAAAGATGAACACCAAGAAGATACAAAAGAATTATTGAACTATACACCTGATGAAATGATTGAGATTGGATATAATAAAATTAGGGAAGAATTATCTACTGAACTTTTACAGACGGTAAAAAGATCTACACCAAAATTTTTTGAAACCTTGGTAGTAGATTTATTGATTAAAATGGGGTATGGAGGATCAATAAAAGATAATGGCTCTGTCGTTGGTAGATCTAATGATGAGGGTATTGATGGCTTAATAAAAGAAGATAAATTAGGACTAGATGTAATTTATATCCAAGCTAAGAAATGGGAAGGTAGTATTGGAAGACCTGAGATACAAAAATTTGTTGGTGCATTACAAGGACAAAGAGCTAAGAAAGGAATTTTTATTACAACATCAAATTTTAGTGAAAATGCATATAATTATGTATCTAATATCGATAATAAAGTAGTGCTAATAAACGGAGAGGAGCTCTCCAATCTAATGATTGATTACAATATTGGAGTAAGCCCCAAGAAATATTTTGAAATTAAAAAAATTGATAGTGATTATTTTATAGAAGAATAGTTTTTTATGCTATAATCATTTCACACAGTATTCGAGATTCTAACCATATTTCAGAAATAAAACAAATCCCCAAAAGGAACCCCCAATGATCACCAATGAAAAACACAAGTCCACAATCATACTATCCATACAGACCAATGAATCTAATTCTCTAGACAAAGATTTTTTCATTGAACTTTCTAAAAATATTGAAGAAGCAGAAAATGATCTGAAGTGTAAGACAATTATCCTCACTGCAAAAAATGAAAAATTCTTTAGCAATGGGTTTAATCCAGAGCTTTTCATTGGGAAATCCTATGATGAGATTTACTCCAATGTATCTCTGTCTGTGAAGTCCTGTGCGAATATTTTATTTAGTAAAAAACCGATAGTATGTGCCATCAATGGGTATGCTATGGGGGTTGGGGCAGTGATGGCTATTTTTTCTGATTATCGTGTGATGGTGAATAAAAATGCTAGATTTGGGTTTCCAGAGGGATTGATAGGATTGAATTTTCCTTCTACTACGGCTACAGTTTTGATTGAACTCGTGGGTATACAAAAAGCTAGAGAACTTTTGTATAGTTCAAAGGCTGTAAAGTCAGAGGAAGCCTTAAAAATTGGTTTGGTAGATGAACTCTGTGAGCCTGAAACTCTGATTCAAACTTCTCTCAAATGGTGTGCCAAATTTGAAACTATGGCGATGGAATCTGTGACGGGTCTAAAATTTGCCCTGAGGGACTCTTTACGTATTACTGCAATACAATTAGAATCGAGAGATACAGAACTTTTATCAAAGGCAATTTTAAGTCCGAATGGACAGGAAGGCTTGCGATCAATATTGGAAAAAAGAAGACCTGTGTGGAAGGATTAGTTAGACTGATTGGAGTCTTTCAGTTTGAAAGTCGGAGGATCAAATTCTTTGTGTATAGATTTGTTATGCAGTCCAGCCTTTTGTCCCGCTTGCTTTAGAAGCAAACCGAGTTCTCTCATTTGAGAGAGTCTTTCTAGTCTCATTGTAATTGCAGTCGGGCTCATATCAATTTTATTCATTTGCTTCGAGCCTCTCAATATCTTCCTGGTCTATTTTACTATTTCTCTTTTTTTTCATAGCAATCAATCCCTTTTTATCTATGACAGAAATAGATCCAAAAGTCCAATCTATCTGTATTCGATTTTCCCAGATTTCTTTCATTGAATTTGTAACTTCTAAAATATCCAAAACAAGAAAATCTTCAGAAACGGGATCGAGCTTAGTAATTCTGTGAATAATTGTATCACTACTTGAAAAATTCATTGGATTAGATTCTATACTATATCCATATTTATGTAGTACTTGTTTAGTTATTTGAATATTCTCTTGTAAAATTACTATATCAATATCTACTGTAGTACGCAGGAAACCATGGATAGCCATTGCAATTCCCCCACAAATTGCATATTCTATTTTTTCTTCATTTAAAGCAGTTATCACTTGACGAAATTCATCTAATAAAGTTAGCATTTATCATCTCTAGGTTACTTTTGAATAGAAGTAAGATTCATAAAAATATGATTTCAATCACCCCTCCTCCACTTTTTCATAAACATCCTCTAACAAAATCTCCACATCTAAGGACGAAAATCTAAACGGAACTGATTCCCTAGATTCATGCAACTCCCAAGAGTTAGTAGTACGAATAAAAGACTCTATTTTTTTATATTTGGTGGAAATTAATACATACTCTTTTAAATCGGGTATAGTGCGATACATTTCAAACTTTTGTCCTCTGTCATACGATTCTGTAGATTCTGAGAGAATTTCTAAGACCAAAAACGGATTGAGAAGAGTGTCCTGTTTGGAATCGAGATAAATTGGTTTTTCACAAACAATGCTAAGGTCGGGATAGGTATAGAGTCCCGAAGTACTCACCCTTACACGCATGTCGGAGGGAAAGATGGTGCAGGGTTTTTTTCTCAGTAAATTACTAAATTCACGAATCAGGTTGGATAAAATAATATTGTGGCTTGCTTTCGCACCTGCCATAGCAAAGAGTTCACCGCGATAATATTCGCTCTTGGTTTCAGCCTTTCTTTCGTATTCTAAGTATTCCTCTTCTGTCAGGAATTTTCGAGCTAGGTTTTCCATGCTTCAAGTTTAGGGTATTCTTATGGAGTGTCAAGATTTATATAGGGGGGGAGAAGAGACTTCTTCAAGAAGTGATAGCAAGTTCAAACCACTTATACCGCTCAAAACCAATCTACTTAATTGTAGTACTGCTATTCCAAAAAAAATATTAAGGCGATTTTTCAAAAATTTTTAAGACTCATTTCCCCTAATATCCCCCCCCAAAAAACCAAAAATTCCATTTTTTAAAGAGAGTTTGAAAGTTGAAATATATGTTATTTTTTTTGCCTTTAGAACGGGTCTTAAATCCCCTTAAAATCCTAAAATAAATGCCATAAAGTGGGTTTAAAACGGTTTAGGGCTCATTTTTCCTTGACCCTATCGGGAAGAGCTAAAAACATAATTCTATGACAACTCCACAAGAAGAAGGACAGAAAGAGCGTTCTCTCAAATTTAGCACAGGATCTATACCCGATATAGGTCAGGCCATCAAAAATGGAGTCCGAGTGATTCCCATTGAAGTAGAAGACCAGATGAAGGATGCCTATTTAGGCTATGCCATGAGTGTCATTGTGGGTCGGGCACTGCCTGATGTTAGAGATGGGCTAAAACCCGTCCACAGAAGGATTCTACACGCCATGAACGAGAGAGCCTGGAGAAGTGATAGACCTTATGTGAAGTGTGCTAAGATTGTCGGGGAAGTTATTGGTAATTATCATCCCCATGGTGATACAGCTGTCTATGATACACTGGTGAGATTGGTTCAGGAATTTTCCCTCAGAGTTCCCTTAATTGATGGACAGGGTAATTTTGGTTCGATTGATGGGGACAATGCCGCGGCTTATCGTTATACAGAAGCTAGGCTTGAAAAAGTTGCCGAAGAGCTATTGCGTGATATTGAAAAAGAGACAGTCAATTTTTCACCTAACTTTGATGATACAAAAGAACAACCAGATGTACTACCTGCAAATTTTCCTAACCTACTTGTCAATGGATCTTCGGGTATTGCGGTGGGTATGGCAACAAATATTCCTCCTCACAACCTCATTGAATCAATCACTGCAGCAATCGCCGTCATTAAAAATCCCGAAATTACTGATAGAGAGCTTTTAAAAATTATTCCGGGTCCCGATTTTCCCACAGGGGGAATTATCATCGGGGGAGATGGACTCGTTTCAGCCTATACCACAGGGAAGGGCTCGATTCGAATTCGCTCTAAGGTTGAGATTGAGGAAGGTCAAAAAGGAAAGGATATAATTGTTATCACAGAAATTCCCTATCAGGTAAACAAAAAAACACTACTTGAAAAAGTAGGAGATTTGGTCAACGATAAGGTAGTTGAGGGAATCAGTGAAATTTTAGACCTTTCTAATAGAAAAGGCATACGTATTGAAATACATGTTAAAAAAGACTTCAATTCTCAAGTAATACTCAATCAACTTTTTAAACTCACTCAGTTACAAGTAAGCTATGGTATCACAATGCTTGCTATTCATAAAGCTAGACCCAAGATTTTTACTCTCAAAGAAATATTGAGAGCCTTTATTGATCATAGGAATGAAGTAATTGTTCGTAGGACAAAATTTGACCTACGAAAGGCGGAAGAGAGAGCCCATATCTTAGAGGGTTTAAAAATTGCTCTCGATAGTATAGATGAAGTAATACGTATCATCAGAGCATCCAATAATCCCAGTGAAGCTAAAACGGGACTTATGGGTGCATTTCCCCTCTCTGAGGTGCAGACAGATGCCATTCTCGATATGAGACTCCAAAGATTAACCTCTCTTGAGGTTAAAAAGATCGTGGATGAGTTAACAGAAATCAAAAGAAAAATCGCAGATTTCATGGATATTTTATCCAAACCGGAAAGAGTAAGCCAGATAGTAGAAACTGAATTATCAGAAGTTTCCCAAAAATTTGGCAATAAGCGTAAGACAGAAATCAGTCTTGAAAATGTGGATACAACAGGTTTTGATGCAGAAGACTTAATTGCCGATGAACAAGTCGTAGTACAAATCTCCGAAGATCAATTTATCAAACGTTTACCCATAGACACCTTCAAGCGTCAAAAACGCGGTGGAAAGGGCGTCCAGGGAATGAGCCCCAAGCGGGATGACATCATCAAGATGATTCGTATTGCATCAACTCATGATAGTTTACTTTTGTTTTCCAATAAGGGTAAAATGTATGTCATGAAGGTTTATGAGCTCCCCATAGCCACCAAAGAAGCCAGAGGTAAATCTTTACGGGCATTGATTAACTTAAATCAAGATGAGTTCATTACTTCTATCTGCACGGTGAGAGAATTCAATGACACTGCTCTAGTAATGGTAACACAAAATGGTATTATCAAAAAGACTCTACTCTCTGAGTTTGGAAATGCCCGTAAGAATGGAATTATTGCCATTGGTATCAGAGAAGAAGACTCCCTACTCTTTGCGGACATACTCGATGACAAAGAAGATATCTTTATTGGAAGCAGGGATGGTCTCGCCGTCAGAGCAAATCTTTCCAAGCTGAGATGCCAGGGAAGAACGGCGACGGGTGTAATTGGAATGCGACTCGAAGAGAATGATTCTGTCGCGGGTGTGGCAATTGTGAGAGAAGGTTCTGAGCTCCTGGTAATTACCGAGAAGGGATATGGAAAGAGAACGGAATATTCTGAGTTTAACACCAAAGGTCGGGGTGGTAAGGGAATGGCATACCTCAAGGTTTCTGAAAAAAATGGAAAAGCTGTTCGTATTGCATCTGTATCACCAGATGACGAGATCATGGTGATGGCTCAATCCGGGATGATTATACGGGTGGAATGTAAAGAGATCGGAATGGTGGGACGTGCTACAATTGGAGTAAGAGTAGTCAATTTAAAAGAAGATGATGTGGTTGTAGATTTTGCATTACTTTCAGAAAAAGAGGAGTTATAATGGATAGGCCATTTAAAGTTTTAGGTATCCAACAAGTTGCGATAGGTGGAGATGATAAGAGTAAATTAAAAAATTTCTGGATAGATATAATGGGTCTATCTATGGTTGGAAATTTTCGCAGTGAAAAAGAAAACGTGGATGAAGATATAGCCCGTATTGGTGAAGGTCCCTACTCTGTTGAAGTGGATCTCATGCAACCCATTGATCCAAATAAGAGCCCGAAGGTGCATGAGCCAAAACTCAATCATATTGGGCTCTGGATAGATGATTTGGAGGCTTGCGTAAAATGGCTCACTGAAAAGAAGGTTCGTTTTACACCGGGTGGAATACGAAAGGGTGCTGGGGGATATGATGTATGCTTTATTCATCCCAAGGGAAATGATGAATTTTCTTTTAGTTCCGAGGGAGTTTTGGTAGAATTGGTTCAGGCTCCCGAAGAAGTTATCAAGGCTTTCAAAAAATAATTATTCCCACAACCCGATTTAAACTAAGAGAGAAAATTAATTTTAATGAATAATTTTCTCTCTTTTTATATAATTAAAATGTATTACATTTTCCAATTCATTCTATTGGCTTTAAGCCTAATTAGTTGCAGTAAAAAAGATATACAAATCCCTAAAGACACTCTCGATCCCCGAAATTTTAAAGAATTGTATCACTTGGATTCCAATTCCATTTCCTGCAAGGTCGCAAGTGATGTCTTCGGTATAGACAAACGACCCCAAACTATTATGCAGGAATATTCTGACTGTTATTTCAATAAATCAAAACAGTATGACACTTATATTCTCAATTGCGAAAAAGTAAGAAAACTGAAAACATCCTATCTCTATACCACTAAAATTGGAACCTGCTTTGAAATGCTTGTGAGTTACAAAAGAGATTTTACAAAAGAATAGTTCTATTGTTAGGCTAAAAGTGTAGTACCTTAATTTTATCTATACCAACCGCTGACCCACCATGTAAATTTAATTCGTATACAATTATATTAGGAATTCTAACTCCAAGACTATTTCCCCATTATTTTATTACAACTTCCAGTGAGAGTAACATTTTTATATTAATTATACTATGTATATACTAATATAAATAATAAAAAACGAATAAATCTGTATCACTACTTTTTTAATTTTGAAAGAAATAAAATAGTATCAGAAGATTCTTGCTCTTCTTTTGGCCATTTATATATTTCCTCATGTGCCAGTTCTTTCCAATCCTTACTGTCTAATTCTAAATCATTTAAATTTCGTAAAGTATTCTCAGCGTATTGTACTCTGCTATACAAAACCAATTCCCTTGAAAATCGGTTTCGAAATGCTTTTTGAACAGAAGGGATAGGAAGCAGAGGAATAAAATTGAGGAGGTAACTTTCTACCATTGATAGAGTATCATGAAGACCCCAGTAGATACAGGATGTCAATTTTTCATGTTCCTCTAAGGAGAGAGGATTCCCTTTTTTTAAGTGACTTGATATCTTTTGTATGATAGCTAATCTTTCTTTATCTGTAAGTTTATATTCAACCTCTCCATACCGATTTTGCTCTCCTTCATTGAGATCTTTTAAAAGTTGAAGAAAGTTCATTTTTACTCCTTAGGTTTATATAAATTGAATTGGAGCTCAATTATTTCAACCAAATTTTACACATGAGTAAACCAGAGTCAAATACAATTTACTCATGTGTTTTTTACAATAGATTACATATTACATATTGTACTATAATTACCCTTTAAATACAGGATAATCAGTATATCCTTTCTCATCGGGAGTGTAAAACAAATCATAATTTGGCTGAGCCAATTCCTGATTGTGCTTTAGTCTTTCTACTAAGTCAGGGTTAGATAGGAAAGGTCTTCCAAAGGCAACCAAATCTCCCGCTTTAGAAGTAACTGATTGGTCTGCCCTATCAAACTCAAATCCTCCACTGAGAATAAATGTTTTCTTAAATGTACTACGAATCTTATGTATGATAGATTCAGGAACTTTTGGAGCTCCCATGGCTTCGTGGTTTACCAAATGAATATAAGCAATTCCTAAATCATTGAGTCCTTTTGCCAGAGCCTCGTATTGATCTTCGATTCCATCAAATGCCTGCATGTCATTGAAAGCTCCGTAAGGTGATAAACGAATCCCTACTTTGTCCTTTCCGATTGCATCTGCTACTTCTTTAGCGACTTCTAAGACAAACTTATTTCTTTTTTCTGGACTTCCGCCATACGCATCTGTTCTAGTATTGGATATTGGATTGAGAAACTGTTCCAAGAGATACCCATTTGCCCCATGAAGTTCGACTCCATCGATTCCCGCCTCAATAGCAACTTTAGCAGAATGAACAAATTCTTTTTTGGTATCCTCAATATCCTTGGCACTCATCTCTTCGGGAACAGGATATTTTTGGAGTCCACTTGCATCCGTCCACATTTCTCCTGTGATACCAAGTGCCGAAGGAGCAATGTGTCTAGCACCTTTTGGTAGATTGGCTGGGTGTGATACTCTTCCAGTATGCATTAATTGGACAAATATTTTAGAACCATGTTTGTGTACTGAATCGGCAACTTTTTTCCAACCAGCTTTTTGTTCATCGGAATAAATTCCGGGGATTCGGGGATAGCCCAAACCATTCGGTGAAGGTGATGTGCCCTCAGTGATTATCAAGCCTGCCCCTGCTCTCTGTTCGTAATATTGTGCGACTATGTCTCCAGGAATATTGTGGATCGATCTAGAACGGGTCATAGGAGCCATTACAATTCTATTTTTTAGATGGATGCTTCCCATCGTATATTCCCCAAATAAAGGGGATTTTTCTCTTTGGTTACTCATTTTTTTCTCCATAGTTAAACATAATATAGTTCAATATCTAATTATACAACATTTATTGATTAAGGAAATTTGTATATTCAAAATAGTATAAAATTTGAGGTTTTTTTGAAATCTTCCATCCATTCTTTTCTTATTGGTTTTTAGACACTTATAAGAACAGAATAGTATCTTTCTTCAAAAAATCTCCATATACGGTATAGGATTAGATTTTGTATCCATACCTAAAATTAAAGAGGGTGTTAATTTCGAAGTGATAAACTAAATATATTATGTCTCCTAAAAATCCCAGTTCTAACTTTTTTCTCGTCCCTCAAATTTTTTTCTAAAAATTTCGATCACTTTCTACTTTTTTTATACATATATAGGTAGGAGGCAAAAATGCCCGACTATCATGATATATTCTGGAAACTACTCTTTCAAAGAAATGACTGTGCAATAGAGTTTTTTCGATTTCTACTGAAAGAAAAGTCTGATTTCTTAGAGTTAGAGAATCTAATCTTCATTCAAGAAATCAATTATAGAAAAAAGAAATTACTGTATGACATTCTCTTTGAAGTACCTATTCGAAATTCTGATGAGAAACTATATTTTCTTTTAGAACACAAATCAAGGAGAGCGAGTGATTTCCAAATCCAGATGATGAAGTACAAACACGTCATTCACAAATGGCAGAAAAAGGAATTTGGTAAATTGTCTTCTATCATTCCCATTCTGTTTATCAGGGGTTGGATAATTGGGATCCAGAAGGTGATTTGAATGAAATTAAGAAACTAAATAATCCTATTCTATCTGGGAATAAAGAGGAGTTCTTAATCTTTGATTTACAAAAAATTGAACCAATAAAAGATTTCGTGAATCTTGAATTAAGGGCAGGATTGTTGCTCTTAAAAATCATTAGATTTCCATGGGAAGAATTTATAGAAGGTTGGAGTAAGATTAAGGAAATCTTAAATTCAATGGAAGATACAAAAAGGATTGTGGTTCGGCAGGCTCACCAACCGAACTTGATAGTTTATAGGGCATAATTTTTATTGGTGTTGAGGAGATAATTATGGGAAAGCAAAAAACATTGACTTTATATGAAAGAGCTCTGGAAGAAGGTGAATTGAAAAAAGCACTTGAAACAGCACTAAATATGAAAAATTTGGGTCTATCGATTGAAGTAATTCAAAAATCAGTAGGACTTTCAGAGGAGGAACTGAGAGAGAATGGGATTTTGTAAGATTAGTCTGTATACGCGGGGTCTCGATACACTCTGCCTAACTTTTTTGATTTTGCTTACTTTTCCAGTTATAGCAGAGCACTCGACCACCGGACTTTTCTATATAGCTAAACGTAATACTCATAAATCTCTTTATTAACAGCATCTCTCTCAATCACCTCTATACAAAAATGTACGGTCATCGAGCGGTGTGGTGAGTAGCCACTATTTGTTTAGTGGCGTATCGAACCATGAACGCATTTTCTCGCGGATGTATCGAGATGCCGAAATACAGAATTAGTCTGAATATGTGGGGGTCTCGATACACTGGCGGATTTTTCCAATAATAGATAAGCCTTAATGTAGTACGCCAGCATAATTCGACCCTGCCCATCACGGCGCTCGATCCACCGGACTTTTCTGTGTAAGATGCTTGAGTATCTAGACTCTTTTTTTAAATTTTTAGATCTACTGTACCTCACCCCTACTATTTAGATTTGAAATACATAATCGTTTACACCGCCTCTCCATGATTCGACTTTCGCTCACCACAAGTTGCGTTTAAAAAGAGACGCAACAGAGAGGGGTTACTTTATAGTTACCAATATTTGTTTACTATCACTATTATACTAAACATTAGTTTATTTTTCTTGTCTTTTTTATTTGTAAAAATTTTTCTGTTACTAGTATGCCATCTTCTCACGACCTATTCGTAAAGGGATTTCTCTCCAATCTCACCGAAGCGATTAATTTTTTCGATGGTTCCTTGCCGAAAAGTATTACTAATTTGCTGGATTTAAAAAAACTGGAACTCACCAAAGAATCTTTCATCGGAAATGACGGGGATGAATCCAGAACAGATCTTCTCTACAAACTACCACTAAAAACAGGCTCTTCTGCCTATATCTATCTGCTATTCGAACACAAGAGCTATTACGATCCCAAAATTTTTACACAGCTCTTGGAGTATCTTTCTAAAATCTATAGTTGGCAAATCGAAAACCAAGAAAATCTAACAGTCGTCATTCCCTTTGTATTTTATCACGGAGAAAAAGGATGGGATTTAGGGGAGAACTTCCTGGATAACTTTCCAGTGAAATCGATTCCAGAAGAATTCCTCAAATTCATTCCCAACTTTGCCATTCAGCTCTTAGAGCTAAAGAGCAAAGGAAAAGCCTTTCAGACCAGAAATTTGGCTCTGCGGCTCTATATGAGAATGATTCAGATCATTCGGGATATTCCCGAAGAATTTAAGATCCATTTAAAAGAAATCTATACTTCGCTTCGGGAAGAAAAAAACTTTGCAAAAAGAATTGAAATTCTCAGGAATCTGTTAGAGTATCTAAGTAGAGCCAGAAATGATGCTGAAAATTACTCGGTAAATGAAATCATACAAGGAATTGAGGAAGAGTATATGAATTTTTTGGAGAAAATTAGGGAAGAAGGAAAGCTTGAAGGTGAGTTAAATGGTAAACTGGAAACCGCCCGAAAAATGAAAGCAAAAGGATTTTCGGTCTCTGAGATTCAGGACATCACTGGACTTTC
>CANGZW010000069.1 GCA_947458405.1 Leptospiraceae bacterium | reverse complement strand
TATACTTCAGAAACTATACCAGGTCTGTAACCCGACTCTAGTCCCTCATGTATTGACCACTCTCCAGCAACACCTCTAACTTGCAACCCCTTTTTATACTTTTTTCCAACTACCTCAGAAAAAAATTAAAGATTTCCCTTCTCTATAGACCTTTTAAAAAAAAATACCGATATTAAACTTAGTTAAAATGATTGAAACTAGCCCTAAAAATACTAAACAAAATTCTCGCAAAAAACAGATAGTGGAATCTAGTCCAGGAAATTACTTTCCAGTTATATGTGTATTACTTTCCATCATATTATTCTTTTCCTTTTTTTCGTTTGATGAAGGTGAGTATGGAACTAAGAATAACCTTTTTGGAATTGTAGGATATTATATATCTAAAGCAGGATATTATTTATTTGGTAGATCAGTGTATATTCTACCTACAATTGGTTTTATATCTGGTGTAATACTATTTCAAAAAAAAGACGCTAACCGTAAGAAATTATTTCTTTCAATTCCATTCTTAATAATTTCAATCTCTATTTTTCTAAATATAACAGGAGCAAGCAATAATAGCCTTAGAGGTAGTGGAGGAAATAAGATTGGAGAACTTATTTCTGTATTCTTGGAATTAGTTCTAGGGAAATCAGGAAGAGTTTTGACAGCTATAGGTTTGAGTTTTTATGGATTACTCTTAATTTTAAGAGAATCGCCTCGCAAAATCGATTTAGAGTTCTGGAAAGCTGCATTTTCTAAAATAAAAGATAAAATGTTGAACTCTGTGGTATCTGAGGTTGAACAAAATGAAGAATCTGAATTAAAAAAAGATGATGAAGTTCCCTGGATTGAAGTAAAAAGAGTTAGTAAAATTAAGAGGATACCACAAATAGAAGACTTTTCATCTGTTGAAAATATCGAAAGTAAATATCAACCAATCAACTTAACTCAAAAAGATTTATTTAAGGAAGATTACGCTAAAAATGAAGTAGATTCCAATAGAATTTTAGAGTTAAAAGAAAGTATAGGCAAAGTAAAAAGACAGATTGATTCAGAATCCAAAATAAATGCAATTGAAATTGAGTCTTCAGAAGAATTGGTTGAGCCAGAAATATTTTTTCGTGAAGCTAGTAGAGACTTAAAATCCAAGATATACAAGTCACCGATACCAATCACTTTATCTGAAGATGGATTTTACCAGAATGATGAAGAAGATAGACAGGTTTTAAATGAGTTATGGGAAAAGGATTCAGAGATTACTGAACCGATAGATGATTCAGTTAGTGAAGAAGAGCTAGGTGAATTATTTGCGATAAATGGGACGGAAGAAAATGAAACTACACTTCCCGTTGAGGATATACTTGAAGAAAGCATTAATGAGCCAGAAGAATACTACTCTGAACCCGTATTACAACAAAATGATTTTCCAAAAGAAGTAGAAAGTGATTCAAGATTGCCCTTTGGGAGTATGGTTCCTCAAGTAACATTTTTAAGAAAATCTCTTTATAAAATTCCAATTAAACTTTTTTCATCAAATCCTCAAAAAAGATCAGATCCAATGTATAAATTGGAGGCTGAGTATATAGCGAAAAAGATCATAGAAATTATTAGGGACTATGGTCTTGAATCCAAAATGATGCATTATCAAAAAGGTCCTATTGTAACAAGATTTGAACTTGCACCTCCACCCGGAGTTAAATTAACTCGTATTACATCTTTGTCAGATGAATTGCGACTATATTTAGCAGTTAAAAGTATCAGAATTGTAGCACCAATTCCAGGAAAATCTACCATAGGAATTGAGGTTCCAAATAAATATAGGGAAGATGTACTACTTGGAGATATTATTAGAGAGAGAGGAGAAGATATTTCCTCTAATGATTTAACTATTGTAATTGGTAAAGATAGTATATCGGGGGAAATTGTAACCATTGATTTAAATAAACTGCCCCATTTACTAGTTGCTGGTACTACAGGTTCAGGAAAATCAGTTGCTATGAATGCAATGATTAGTTATTTAATTTATAGTAAATCTCCAGATGAAGTGAGATTTATAATGATAGATCCAAAAATGGTTGAAATGACTTTATATGAAGATATTCCACACTTACTGTTGCCTGTAATTACTGACCCAAGAAAAGCAACTAAAGCCCTCTATTGGGCTGTTCAGGAGATGGAATCTAGATATGCTTTGATGTCTGATTTAAAATGTAGAGATATTAGGGCTTATAATGAAAAGGTAAGCTCATCTTTAATTGCTAGGATCAGACACAAAAAGATGCCATACATTGTAATATTCATTGATGAGTTATCTGACCTAATGATGGTATCAGGAAAAGAACTTGAAGATTATATAACTAGAATATCACAAAAAGCTAGAGCTGTAGGTATTCATTTAGTGATGGCTACTCAAAGACCATCCGTTGATGTAATTACAGGTTTAATAAAAACTAACTGTCCTGCACGTATTGCGTTTCATGTTGCTCAAAAAACAGATTCTAAAATTATTTTAGATTACTCGGGTGCGGATGCTCTATTAGGCAAAGGGGATTTTTTATACAAATCGCCAACTTCTCCTGATCTTCAGAGAATTCAGGCACCTTATGTAACTGAACAAGAAATAGAAAAAATAGTCCAAGAGTCAATGACTTATGCAAAAGCGGAATATGTTAGCATGAATTTGGATGATGAATCATTTAAGGAAGAGTCTAATGATGCAGATGAAGAATCTTTTGAAGAGGCTTGGAATATAGTAAAAACTGAAAGAAAAGCAAGTGCAAGTTATTTGCAGAGGAGACTTAGAATTGGATATAATAAAGCTGCTAGATTAATGGAATTGATGGAAGAAAGGGGCTATGTTGGACCTCAAATAGGTGCAAAACCAAGGGATATATTAAAATAATTTATATATTATGAAACAGAAACTCTGAGTCCTCATTCTTTTCTGTTTCGTATTTGAAAATTGATTCCCTAAATTGTATTGAACTACCTTCAATAGTAGCCACTAGTTTATAATCGTATCTCTCTCTATATTTTTCTGTGTCTTTTTTTAACATAAATTTACCTGATTTTATTACTTCAATGACATGTCTTAAAAATGGATCTGTTTCAATTAGCGACAACTCATGCAATGAATAATAAAAACTTGTTAATCCCTTGTAGTACCAATCCATTATTCTATTAGTGCCAGGCTTCCATAAGGAATGAAGTGAAAATTCTTTTTCCTGAATTAATGTCTTACCTTCATAAGGTTTTTGTAAAATACGTAGTGCGCGATATAGTTCTCTATCTAAGTCTTTTTCATATTCACCCTTGAAGTCTATAGACAACCATTTTATCCAAGATTTTTTTTCTTTTAAGGGTAATAGTGGCAGAAGTGCAAATAAATAATTTTGTTCCTTAAAAACCTTTTCGATTGAAAAATAATCTAATATTTCATAGGGAATCATAAAGCATCCCCTCTTCCATTCAATGATATAAGGATTATCATTAAACTTAATAAAATTTTGAGGAGATTCAGATTGAATTACATCTCCAAATTGACTTAGGATAAATAAAAAACCAAAGAGGCTTTCCTTGGACATTGACGTCATACGTTGGATATAATCATGATGATAAATAATTGAATTTTGTATTAAATAATATTGCTGTTTTGTAAATTGATTTTTAGATAAAATAATTCCAAAATTTTTTTGGAATTTAATTAATGCAGAATTGTCGATTTTATCCAAATTACCTGAAATCAAAAATGGCATTATAAGGCTCTTCCCGCGATATCTTTTCTAAAATATGAGTTTTGGACATGGTTATTATTTAAGTAATGATAGCATAGATCAACAGATTGTTGTAAAGTTTCCGCAAATGATGTAATACCTAAAATTCTACCACCATTTGATACTATTTTATCTTCTCTAGTTTGTGTTCCTGCATGAAAAATAAACGTACTATTGTTTTCCGGATTACTTATATTAATTTCTATTCCCTTCGGATAATCTCCGGGATACCCAGAAGCCGCAAGTACTACAATAGTAGAAAAGCCTTTTTTTATATTTATTTTATCACTTGTAAATTTTCCTTTTGCACTTTCAAACATTATACGAAGCAAATCATCCTCTAATAATAACATAATAGCTTGTGTTTCGGGATCTCCAAATCTAGCATTAAATTCGACAACTTTAGGTTCGTTATTATTTATCATTATACCTGCATACAAAAGTCCCTTATATGGATAACCTTTTTGCTTTAGCCCATTTAACATAGGTTTAAAAATTTTTTCTTTTACTTTCTCTAATATTTCTGCATTTAAAATTGGAGCAGGAGCATAAGCTCCCATACCACCGGTGTTTGGTCCCAAATCTCCATCCAGAGCTCTTTTATGATCCTGAGCGGCTGGTAGTACGAGAAAATTATTTCCATCACATATGGCAAAAATTGAAGCCTCTTCACCCTCCATAAATTCCTCTATTATTACCTTACTACCACTACTTCCAAATTTTCTTTCGATAAAAATTGATTCCAATGCATTAATAGCTTCTTTTTCTGAAAGAGCGACCGTAACACCTTTTCCGGCGGCTAAGCCATCTGCTTTTATTACAATTGGCATTTTTTTATTTTGCAAATATTTGATTGCATTTTCATAATCATAAAAAGTTTCATAACTTGCAGTTGGAACTTCAAACTCTTTCATCAATTTTTTGGCAAAATCTTTAGATCCTTCTATATTTGCACAATATTTAGATGGCCCAAAACATGGAATTGAGATTTCTTCCATCCAATCCGTGATACCATCAACTAATGGCTCTTCAGGACCAACAATTATAAAATCAAATTTTTCTTGTGTTACGAAATTTTGAACAGATTCTTTATTTTTTAGGTCAAAAGTATTTTTTGGAATTATCTCTTCTTTTGAAAAGCCTCCATTTCCGGGAAAAACTTTTAATTCAGAGAGTAATTTTGATTGTTTAATTTTGTAAGCAATTGCACTCTCTCTACCACCATTCCCAATCAATAATACTTTCATGAAAATTTCTCCATGCTTTGTTGTATTACATTTAATTTAGACTGAAGAGTATTGAATTTTTCTCTCTCTTTTTCGATAATCTCAGGTTTTGCTTTCGAAATAAATTCGGGATTGTTTATTTTTTTAGATATTTTTTCAAGATCGATCATTATTAGATCTCTATCTTTTTGAAGTCTATCTTTTTCTTTTTGAATATCTATTAATCCAGAAGAAGGCAGAATAATTTTTCCTAAACTAAAGGGAGTAATTGAGTCTGATTTCTGAATTTCAAAATCAACAAAGATTTCTAAAGAATCTGATCTTGTAAATTGAAGAATTGAATTTTTCTCCTCTGAAATAATTTCAGAAAGTAATATATCATTTCCTTGAATTATTATTTTTGATTTTTTATCCGGTGGAATATTTAATTCCCCTCTTATAGTTCTAACTAAGGTTACTATTTCGGTCAAAATATTTATTTTTTTAACTGCTTTGTAATCATGAATAATGAAAGGTTCAGGCCAATTCCCAGTTGTTAAATCTTTATTAGAAAAAATAGAACATATCTCCTCTGTAATAAAAGGCATAAATGGATGTAATAAATTTAAGGCTGATTTCAAAATAACAACTAGATTTTGTAATGCAACCTGTTTTGATTTTTCTGTTGATTTACCATAAATTCTCGATTTTGTTAATTCGAGATACCAATCACAAAAATCTCCCCAAATAAAATCATAAATTGTAGATGTCATTTCATAGAAGTGATAATTGGAGTATGCCTTTTCATAATTAATTAAACATTGATTAAATTTATCTCGTATCCATGTATCACTTGCTTCTAAATCTTCAGGCTTTATCTCTGTAGCATTAAAATCCTCAGGAAGATTCATCAAAATAAATCTAGTAGAATTCCAAATTTTATTACAAAAGCCCCTGTATCCCTCTAATCGGCTTTCATCAAAAATTATATCTTTTCCTTCTGGGAGCCCAGCCGCTAAAAAAAAACGAAAAGAATCAGTACCATATTTCTCCATCATTTGAAGTGGATCAATTGTATTACCTAAAGATTTACTAAATTTTTTACCATTTTTATCTCGAACTAATCCATGAATCAATACTTTCTTAAAAGGAACATCATTTTGAAATTTTAATCCAAACATTATCATTCTAGCGACCCAAAAGAAAATAATATCAAATCCAGTAACTAAAATAGAATTTGGATAAAATCTTTTTATTTCATCATTATTATTAGGCCAACCAAATACAGAAAATGGCCAGAGCCCAGATGAAAACCATGTATCGAGAACATCAGTATCTTGTACTACATTTTTTGAACTACATTTATCACAAATTAAAATAGGTGATTCAGATACAATTAAATGATTACAATCTAAACATTCATATGCAGGAATACGGTGCCCCCACCAGAGCTGTCTTGATATACACCAGTCTTTTATATTTTCCATCCATTCAAAATAAGTTTTCTCCCACATTTTCGGTATAAATTCTATCTTATTCTGTCTTACGGCTTCAATTGCTTTTTCAGCTAAAGGTTTGATTCTTAGAAACCATTGGGTAGATAAATATGGTTCAATTATCACTCCACCCCTAGAGTTGTGTCCTATAGAATGCTTGTACTCTTCTATTTTTTCTATTAAGTTAAGGTTTTTTAACTCTTCTATTATTTTTTTTCGTGCTTCAAATCTATCCATTCCCTGAAATTTACCAGCATTCTCATTCAAAGTAGCATCAGGATTCATAATATTCAAGGGAGTTAAACCCAATCTTTGACCGGCTTCAAAGTCAGCAAGATCATGTGCAGGAGTAATTTTAACCAACCCAGACCCAAATTCCATATCTACAAAATTGTCATACAATAATGGAATAGTTCTATTCACTAATGGTAATAATAAAGAAAGATTTTTATTTTTATTATAACGTTTATCATCTGGATGAGCACATACTGCCACATCCCCCAACATAGTTTCCGGACGAGTAGTAGCTACTACTACATACTCATCATTTTTTCCTATAATTGGATATTTAATGTGATACAAAAATCCATTCGTTTCTCTGTAATCAACTTCTATATCAGATATGGCAGTTTTTGTTACGGGGCACCAATTTATAATTCTTTCTCCTTTATAGATAAGACCTTCATTATAAAGTGATACAAATACTTTTATAACAGCTGAAGAAAGCCCTTCATCAAGAGTAAAACGTTCTCTATCCCAGTCTACACTTTCCCCTAGTAGTCTTTGCTGCTTGGTAATCTGACCCCCAGAAAATTTTTTCCATTCCCATACACGTTTTTCAAATTCTTCTCGTGAGAAATCTGTTCTTTTTTTCCCTTCTTTTGACAATTCTCTCTCTACAACAACCTGCGTTGCAATACCTGCATGATCTGTTCCGGGAACCCAAACGGTTGCCTTCCCTTTTTTCCTCTCTATTCTAATTAGTATATCCTGAAGAGTATGATTGAGAGCATGTCCTATGTGGAGACTACCCGTAACATTAGGGGGAGGTATTACAATTGAGAAATTTTCAATTCTATTCAGTTCTGGTTTAAAAGATTTATTCTTTTCCCAATACTCAATCCACTTTTTTTCTACATCAATTGGATCATATCTGTCGGGTAAACTTTGCTTCATACAAACTTATTTTAAGGATAGCATTGCTAAGTCAAATGATATTGAATTGATGTAGACTATCCAAAAAAAATTGACTCTATACTCCTATGTAAAAATATGGGATTGCTATGAACCAAAAAACCGCTAAAGTAATAAAAAAATACGCAGAATTAAAAGGGATTAATTCCAAATCTTTGAAAAAAGAATGGTTATCTCTGAATGAATCCCAAAAAGATATCAAAAGACAGGAATATCTATCAGCATTGGCAAAAAAATAAGCTATTTTTTTTATAGTCTTCCTTTGGGTAATAAGAGTATATGAAAGCAACAATCCCAGATGAAATATCCTATGATTCTGAGAATTTAGTTATACTTTGGAAGGATGGATTCAAATCTACATATTCCTTACTTGATTTAAGAAAAAAGTGTCCCTGTGCTACCTGTCGAGGTGGGCATGGAGGAAAAGTAGGTGCTGCGACAGGACATATCCAATCAATACTCATAGTTTCATGGAAAAAAGTGGGTAGATATGCTCTGAATTTAACTTGGAATGACTTTCATGACACAGGTATATTTACTTATGATAGTTTAAGAGCCTACTCAGAAGGTAAAGCACTCGAGCTTTGAAAAAAGTTTCTGAAGTTGCAATTATTTTCCCCAACCAACTTTTTAAAAATAATCCAATATTAAAACCCAATAGACAAATTTATTTAATCGAAGAATATTTATTTTTTTCACAATATAAGTTTCACAAACAAAAATTACTTCTTCATCGAATTTCAATGAAATCATATGAAAAGTTTTTAATCGAGGAAAAATATAAAGTTAAATATATTGAATCAACAGAAAAAAATCACGATATCAGGATATTTTTAAAAGAAATTAAAGAGAAATACACAGATTTTTATTTCATTTTGCCTGTAGATAATTATTTAGAATTACGAATCAAAAAAGAACTTCAGGGTAAAAATGTTATTATTCTTGATAATCCTAATTTTATGAATGAAGATGGCGTCATACAATCAGAAATAAAAAAAAAGAAGTACATTCAAACTGAATTTTATAAAAAATCCAGATTAAAGTTTAATATATTAATTGAAGAAAAGGAAAAACCTACGGGAGGAAAGTGGAGCTTTGACTCAGAAAATCGAAAAAAAATTCCAAAAACTGATTTTCCTCCTCCCCTACCTACTATACAAAAATCAAAATTTGAAAAAGATGCAAAAATTTATATAGAAAAGAATTTTTCTTCAAATCCTGGAAGAATTGAGACTTTTATTTATCCAACAGACTTTGCCGGTTCAAAGATATGGTTGGATAATTTTATTGAATTTAAATTCGAAAAATTTGGAATTTATGAGGATGCCATTTCTACAAATGAGCCTTATTTGTATCACTCAATTTTATCCCCCTCAATCAATATAGGCCTGATTAATCCCGACGAAATTATAAAAGAAATTTTATTAAAATCAACTAAAATTCCTCTCAATTCTCTAGAAGGTTTTATAAGACAAATTATTGGATGGAGAGAATTCATACGACTTATATATGTTAAGGAAGGAACTAGAGAGCGTAATACGAATTTTTGGAAATTTAACAAAAAAATTCCTGACTCATTTTATACTGGAAGTACTGGAATTGAACCGGTAGATTTTGTAATCAAAAAAGTCTTGGATACTGGGTATTGTCATCATATTGAAAGATTAATGATACTTGGAAATTTTTTCTTACTTTGTGAATTTCATCCAAATGAAGTTTATAGATGGTTTATGGAATTATTTATAGATGCGTATGACTGGGTGATGGTTCCAAATATATATGGCATGAGTCAATTTGCCGATGGAGGAATCATGTCAAGCAAACCTTATATAAGTGGCTCAAATTACTTAAAAAAAATGAGTAATTTTAAAGATGGAGAATGGGTAAAAATTTGGGATGGGTTATTCTGGAGATTTCTTTCAAAACAAAAGGTTTTTTTTGCAAAGAATCCAAGACTTTCTATGTTATTAAAAACATGGGAAAAGATGAATGAAGATAAAAAAATTATTCATTTAAAAAATGCAGATTTATTTTTAAATAAATTAGAGGAGTTGAAATAAATAATGAAAAAAGCACTTTTTTTTGCCTATTTAATAAAATTAGTATTTATTTTTATATTAAAGTATTTGTCTTATGTGGGTGATACGTCAACAGAGTCTGAAGAAAACATATTAAGATATTTCACAATCGAAGATATAAAGATTGGAGAGGAATATTCCAGAAAAGGATTTTTAATTAGTATCATTTCAAATTTAATTGATATAAGTATATTATTATCTCTTACTTTTTTAGGATATGCAAAAAAATTAGAAGATTATCTTCAAATAAAAACTAAGAATTCATTTTTTTTGACATCAATATTATTTATAACCATATGCTATACAATTAATTTTGTTATAGACTTACCATTTTCCTATTATTTTGAATTTTTACTAGAGCACCAATTTGGTTTTTCAAATCTAAATATTACTTCATGGTTAATACTAAATTTAAAAAATTTCATCTTGGGTCTTTTTGGAGTTATCCTAACTGGTTTAGGTCTAATTTATATTTTGAAATTTTTTATAAAATCATGGATATTTCTCGTACCTGTTGCTTCTATTATTTTTGGGTTAATTTTATCGGTGGCATTTCCCATTTTGATTACTCCTCTTTATTATGATTACTCTGAAATTGAAAATGGAACTCTTAAAGATAAAATATTAATTTTATGTGAAAAAGAAAAAATAAGTATTACAAATGTATATATAATCAACGAAAGTGAATATTCAAATCACACAAATGCATATTTTACAGGCTGGGGAAAAGATAGAAAAATATTTTTATATGATACATTAATTAAAAATCACACAGAAGAAGAAATAATAAGTATTTTGGGTCATGAGATCGGACATTGGAAATACAACCATCAAATTAAAGATATACTTTTCTCTGGAATAATATTATTTATAGGATGTATTATAACTAAGAAAATTTTTGAACTCTCTCTGATTCAAAACAAAATGAATCTAGAATTTATATACTCCCCCTCCTCCATACCAATTTTAATATTAATTTTTGGTTTGTTGAATTTTATAAATTCGCCAATTGAAAATTATTTATCAAGAAATGATGAAACAGAAGCGGACAGGGAAGCATTGATTTTAACTAATGATAAGGAATCCTTCATTTCCACTGAAATTAAAATGGCAAGAGATAATAAATCCAGACTCAATCCGCATCCTATTATTGAATGGTTTTATTATTCACATCCTAAAACACTAGATAGGATAAATTTGGCTGAAAATTTTAAGAAATAAGGATTGAAGAACAGTTATATAGTTTATAGCTATATAACTGTTTTGATTTGATTATGAAGTTTTAGTTTTAGTTACCGCTACATTCCAATTATGAATTTCTTTAGATTTTTGCTCTAGTTTCATTTTAGGAGAGTATTCTTTATATTTCTTGGATAGTTTTTTTAATTCATCTACCGATTTATAAAAACCTGTCTCAAGGCCAGCTAAATAAGCGGCTCCCAGAACAGTTGTATCAACATTTTCCGGTCGGATAACTTTTTTTCCTAAAACATCGGACTGAAATTGCATTAAAAAATCATTAAAGGTGGCACCACCATCTACTTTTAATACCTTTAATTCCTTCCCGATATCCTGCTCCATAGCATTTACCAAATCTAAAGATTGAAATGCAATTGCTTTTAGTGCTGCTCTTGTTATTTGGTCGGGAGTTGTATCTCTTGTAATACCATAGATTGCACCTCGAGCATTCATATCCCAATGAGGAGCACCCAACCCAGCAAATGCCGGGACAAAAACCACATCATCATCATTTTTTATTGACTGAGCAATTTTCTGCGTATCTTTGGATTGCTTAAAGAATTTTAAGTTATCCCGTAACCACTGTATCACAGCACCACCGATAAAAACAGAACCTTCTAATGCATAGACAGTTCTTCCCTCGGGTCCGCAGGCTAAGGTTGTTATCAATCCATTATTGGATATTTTAAATTCGTCACCTGTATTAAACAATAAAAAGCAACCTGTTCCATAGGTATTTTTTGCTTCCCCAACTTCTGTGCATAATTGCCCAAACAAAGCACCCTGTTGATCCCCTACTAAGGCCGCGATTGGTATTCCATCGGGTAATGATTTAAGTCCATGTGTTTTCCCAAAAGATGCCCGAGAGGAATGTACTTCGGGGAGTAAAGAATGTGGAATTTTTAAAATCTTTAATAAATCCTCATCCCATTTTTTTTGTTGAATGTTAAAGATCAATGTTCTTGAAGCATTTGTATGATCTGTTGCATGAGATCTTTTTCCACTTAAATTATATAATAACCATGTATCAATAGTACCAAAAAGTAAATCACCCCTTTCGGCTCTTTCTCTAACACCTTTTACATTGTCTAATATCCAATTTATTTTTGTACCACTAAAATAGGCATCGAGAACTAACCCTGTTCTATTTCTAAACTCACTCTCTAATCCCTGTTTTTTGAGCTCGCCACAATATTCAGATGTACGACGACATTGCCATACGATAGCATTGTATACTGGCTTACCTGTTTTTTTATCAAATATTACAGTAGTTTCCCTCTGATTTGTAATACCAATTGCTACTGCATCTTTTGCTTTTAATTTTCCTTTACGAATGGAAGCAGCAATTAGCCTCTCGGTTTTTTCCCAAATTTCAAGGGGACTGTGTTCCACCCAACCCGGCTTAGGAAAAATTTGCTTAAATTCCTCATAAGCCATTGAGATAACTTTTCCTTTTTTATCAAAACAAAATGCTCTAATTCCTGTTGTACCGGCATCAATGCCGATTATAAATTCTCTCATTCTATCCCCTTGAAAATATAAATACTTAAATTAACTTTTAAGTATTTATAGAATCAGCAATAGAATATAATTCAAGTATTTTTTGAGAATTATTGATTGTTATATAGATGATTAGGAAGTGACGGCTTTTCTTTCTTGTAATTGTGATTCAGAGATGACCTTTCCATCCTCTAATATCATACGAATTAGTCGGCTCATCTCTACACTGTACTCAACATTGAGTTCTTTTACAATACTCTCACAAAATCCATTTACCAGTAAGAGTTTTGCATCATCCTCTGATAAACCTCTTGTTTGTAGATAAAAGAGTTGATCCTCATCAATTTTCGAGATAGTTGCTTCATAATTCAAGGATCCCTGCTGTCCCGATACATCATTATAAGGAAATGCATGCGATGAGGAATGATTATCCATTAAAAGGCCATCACACTTTACATGGGAGTAAGATCCCACACTGGAAGGTTCGAATTTTACCAGTCCGCGATAAGAGTTAACTCCACCATCCAGGGATATTCCCTTGGCAAGAACATTGCTTTTTGTATTCTTTCCTATATGAATAATTCTCGCACCTGTATCCTGGATTTGATCCTTTCCCGCAAATGCTAAGGACAGTACAGAACCAGTTGAATTGTCACCCTTGAGAACAATACCCGGATATTTAATTGTATTTGCTCCAATATTACAATCAGTCCATGTTATGTTGGCGTAATCATAACAGAGTCCCCTCTTTACAGTCCAATTGTACATATTTTTTTTCCAATTTTGAATGGTTGTATAATTTATTTTTGCATGGTTATGAGCAATTAACTCTACAACCGCAGTATGAAAGTTAGTTCCCATATCCTGCACAGAACTACAACCTTCACTGTATTCTATCTCAGAACCCTCATCAGCTATCAGTAGGGTTCTTTCGTATTGCCCACTCGATGCGGCAGTAACCTTGAAGTATGCCTGTAAGGGCATGGGAGTTTTAACACCTTTAGGACAGTAGGCAAAAGAGCCCCCACTAAAGACTGCACTATTGAGGGCAGAAAATTTATTGTCACCGATGGTAACCACTGTCCCTAAGTATTTTTTTACTATTTCAGGATATTCTTTAATGGCAGTATCTATATCACAAAAAATGATCCCTAAATCTGTAAGCTCCTTCTTTACATTCGCATAAACAGTTTCAGAATCATTCATAGCTTCTATTCCTGCTAGGTATTTCCTTTCATGCTCGGGAATTCCCAACCTTTCAAAACTTCTCATAACTTCTGGATCTACTTCGTCCCAAGATTTCTTTTTTTTCTGATTAGAGCCTACGTAGTGTACATAAGAATCAATATCAACATCAAATTTAGGGAAAAAACCCCATTTAGGCATTTCTTTTTGGGTATATATCTCAAATGCCTTTAGTCTGAACTCAGTTAACCAAGTTGGCTCATTTTTGATATGAGAAATGGATTCCACCACTTTTTTAGTTAATCCTTTTGGAAAATTATCAGCTGAATAGTAAAGATCATTCATATTGTTACCCACTTTTTAGATTGATTCTAATTTTTTGCTTCTTTAATTGCAAGGTTTTTTTCCGAGCCCAGAGACGAATCTATCATTTTACCATAACTCCATAGGCCGGTAAAAATAATACTCCCATCTGCGTCGTACATTGTTCCCCTTCCATGGGCTAGACTTGCTTTCCAACCCCCTTCGTATTTAGAACCATCAGTGTAGACCATTATTCCATGACCATCAGCTTTTCCTTCCCTCCAGTCGCCGGAATATACTCCACCATCTTTGTATTTTAGAATTCCTTTGCCCTCAGCTTTTCCATTTCTCCAGGTTCCGCTATATGAATCCCCTTTAGGGAATATTGCAGAACCATATCCCGATGAACAATTACCGATTAAACAATCAGAAAATAAATTAACATTAAATAATAAAGTAAAACTTAATACTATAATCTGATTTTCATAACAAATCATTAATTTTAATTCCTTTAAACTTATCTATAATAAAGCTATCGACGTCTGAAAAACTATTTTTAAACTTAATATTTGTATTTTCGATTCCTTTATGAGGAATCGAATAGGCTTCTCCTAACACAGATTTATGAATATCATTTAATAGTAAATCTTCCGAGCTTATAGAAGGAACTAAAATCCCATTTTCTGTAACCATTAATAACTTAGATTTCAAAAGTTTCTTTTTGATATATGCAAATTCATAAGCAGGAATTTCTAATAGATATTTTATTTTTTCTTCAGAAGGTAAAGACCTTTCTTCTTTTTGGTACCTATATATTAATACTAGTAATTGTATTGCATTATAAAAAAAATAATCAGTTTCAAATGATTTTTCTTTGAATATATTATCTGATAAATATCTATCCTTATACTGTAAGGTTGCTGTAATTTCCGCTCCCAATAAGATAATATTTGAAATTGAATAAACTCCCAATAAAAATAAGGGCACTGCCGCTAGAGCTCTATAAATCATAAATGTAGAACCGGAAAATGAACGAACATATACTCCAAATCCATATAAAAAAAGTAAAAATATAACCCCTGTTACTATAGCTCCTATCATTGCAGCTTTTATTGGGACTTTTGTGTTGGGAATTAGAGTATACAACATCAAGAAAAATAACCAAACAGCAATCAATGGAAATGTGATACGAAGGAATGAGTAGAATGAAAATATAGCTTCCCCACCGGAAATATTTTTAAAAACTACCTTATCTTCCTTTAATTCTCCAATTGAAATTTTCCCAAATTCTCCCACCGCTAAAATATCTCCTTTAACGGGGTTCTGGAGAAGAATTTCCTGCTCTTTGATTGCCTCCTCAGTTTCTTCTTCTTCTGGATTTAAGGACTTAAATCCAAATCTGGGATTAATAGGTACGATTCCTAGCAATGCACCATTTTCAGGAGTATAATTAATTGCCCAATTTTCACCCAGATCAACAGAACGCAAGATTTGATCTAAATTATTTAAGACAAGAAGAACCACAATTCCATTATCTGTTAGATTCCATACTTTAGAAAATGTTATATTTTTATGAGATATATCTTTCCAGGTTTTTCCACTATCGAATGATTTATAAATTCCACCCTTTTCTCCAACTAAGATAAATAAATCTCGATTGATAATTGAAATATCTTCCAATCTATTTTCAGTAACTTTGTTTGGAATAAAAGAATTACCTCCATCGCGGGAAATCCATAGGATTCCACTATCATCTAAAATAAATCCCAATTTTGAATCATAAAATCTAACTCTAGTGGCTATTGCATCAACTTCGGAAGATTTCAAGGGAATGAAATTCACTTTTTCTAAATTTGAATATTTGAATACATCTCCTTTTTCATTCAAAATTAAAATATTATTTTCATCTATTATACTAAAGTCTTTAAAGAATGAATTTTGGAATACAGTTAATTTCCAAGTATTACTATTATCAAATGATTGCAAGAAGACTCCATTACGAGAAATGGAGATAATACTTTTATTTCTATTTCTAATTTTAATAAAGTCTTCCTTGTTTAATTTTGGTACTTCGCATGTTCTAGTGATAACCTTATTTTCCATGTCAAAGCATGTAATATTTTCAAAATCAATTTTTAAATCACTGAGCTTAGATAATTTCTTTCCTGTATCATCCGTTTTAATTAGAGCTCCCCTCTCTCCAGCAATCCAAATAAAATTGGAACTATCCCTTGAAACAGAAAATAAGTGGGAAGGTCTCAATCTATCTGAAGATTTCATGGCGAAACCCAAAAATACTGCAAATAAAAGTGGACCGATTGAAAGAATAAAAAAATAAAAAATGATTTTATCTACAAATGCTCTAGGAGTCTCAATTCTCCATATTTTATTAAAAGATGCTTCAAAACTTCTCAATATAGCAGTTGCACTAAATATTAAAACAATAAATCCAACCGCCCCTATTTGAGTAGCCGAATTGATTATATCTTTTAGATTTTCCAAATATGCACCAATATCAATTTTGATATCATTTTTTTGTAAAAATGTATTTACCTCTTCAAAGATTTGATCCTGTCTTTCATTGAATCCCGAAGTTATGGTTAAAAATGCAAGTGCAACAGTTAACATTGGAACTAGTGAAACAATTGTAGTATATGATACAGCAGATGCCTGCATTAAGCAATCATCCCTATAAAAACGAATACAGGAGACATACAAAATTCTAACCATTAATCTAAATTTTCTTTTCCAGCCCGATTGATTATCGTACTGAAAAATTTCTTTTATTTTAGTATCTACACTCATACCATCCATCCATTTATATTATTTAATAGCATATATAACCATACTAGAAGTACTACCAGGAAAAAATTTACTTTTTAGGTGATACTTAGAAATATTCCACCACTTTTTATAGTCTCTGAAAGACTTAAATCCCCCTCTAGACTTCAAGAGCTTTGCTGAGAGTGGAAAATCCACTCCTAAGTATGAAATTATTTTGGAGAATCCTTTTTGTTTTAAAATAGATTCAAGATTACTCTTAGAATAATAATATAGATGACCGGGAAGATAGTAATGATAATTATTACTTTCTTGTATGGCTTGTTTTCCCTCAAAATTTGCAGTTTGTATCAATAGTAAGCCACCGGGAATTAATTGAGAATATAATTTTTCAAAAACTGTCATAGGGTTTTCTAAATGTTCTATAACTTCCACTAGGGTTATAACTGAAAAAAAATTTTCGGGATAATTATTATCAGTATAGGATCCATTAAAAGTTAAGATACCTTTAGAATTGGCGTAATTAGATGAATATTGTGATACTTCTGCTCCAAAAACTTCAAATCCTGCAAGTTTAGCTCTAGATAAAAATCCTCCAAAGGAAGATCCAATATCTAAAAATTTTCCACTTTTGACAAATTTTTGAATATTTTTAATTCTTGCATCCCAAACATAGGAATCATATTTTTCCGTATTACGTTCATCGATATACTTATACTCTGCTTTTCCAGTATAGTATTCTTCATTATACATTTCATTAATTTTCTGAGAATCTTTTGGAAAAATACTTTGAATTTTACACGTACTACATATATAAATTGGAAGATTATAGTTATTAAAAGTTGAATAGTAAAGAAAAGTCCAATTTGAATTTTTACAATTTGGGCAAATTTCATCTATTTTTTGCATAAAAATATCCAGTGCGATATCCTTTCTTCTAGTTTTCCTAAAGGAGTCCTTTCCATATAACCCAATTGAGTATTTTTAAAATCTTTGAATAAATCAAGGACTTCATTCTTAGAAAATAAAATTGCATTTGCTCCTTCCAAATCCTTCGTTTTAATTTTTCCATTCTCTATTCCCAAATGAGTATCCCTATCTGCTCGAATTGTCCCTGCTAAATAACAATTATTTTTAATAATTCTGTGATACTCTCTTATCATATCTTTTATTACTTTATCAGAATTATAATGTAGTACTCCCCAACTTACAAGAATATCAAATTCATTATCTTTAAATGGATACGGAGGTGATGTGGCCAGCACGGTATTTATTGAAATATCGGCTTCTTTAACTAAGGATAAAGAATTTTCTGAATAATCTAAGGCTGTTACATTAAATCCAAAATTTTTTAACAAAATCGAATGCCTTCCTGAACCAGCTCCGAAATCTAAGGCTTTTCCTTCTTTGATTTCTATTTTTGATAATATTCTAACTAAGTTTTCATCGGGAAACAAAAGCTTTGATTTAACCCTATTATAATGATCATTCCATATTTCACTCGTGTTTTTCAAAAATAGCCTCCGTATTACCTACTTTAAACTGATTGATTAAATCTATCTCTTCTTTACTTGTTGTGTACCCTACAACTTTAACTCTTTCCTTGTTTCCAAGCTCAGTGTTTGTCACAACTCCTATATTTAATAACTCTTTTTCAAAAAAGAAGTCGTATTTTTTTGATTCAAAATCTTTATAACCAGAAAAAACATATTTTCCCTGTGGTGGTACTATATATTGTATCACGTTATATTTATTTTTTAAAAGAGAATTTTTTATTAATTGGGGTTCTGTACCAGTTATAACATTTATATAATCATAAAAATAATTATAATCATAAGATTTTGGAATTAAAATATCAGCCAAAAATTCTCCGCCTATTTCCGGCATAACTTCCATAAGAAATAAGTCTCCTCGTGAGTTAGTCTTAAATTCTCCAACCATTGCTCCATTAGATAAACCTGTTAGATTAATTATTCTCTGCATAATTAACTTAATCTCACCTATAAAATTAGGAAATCTAGTTGGTATTATATGGGCAATTTCTAAGTAAGGTGGATAGTTTGTTGTTATCTTATCTGAAATACTTACAACATAAAATTTTGACTTGAATACAAAGCCAAGAACTGTAAATTCTTTTCCATCTATAAACTCTTCTAAGAATATATTTTGTTTATTTTTATAAATTTTCTTTAAATCATTTATATTTTCTATAATTTTTATACCTTTTTTAGAACTACCATCTATTGGTTTGTATATCAATGGAAAAGGGATACTTTCAAGATTAATCTTTTTATTTAATAGAGTGCTGGGATTTAATTGTTGTGGTACATTAATTCCACTTTCAGATAAAAATTTTTTTATTTTAGACTTATCATAAAAATTTTTAATTATGGCAAGAGGGTTTCCAGGAAGCTCAAACTTTTCAGATAAATAACTCAAAGACTCTATTGCCTTACCATAGGAACGACACCCAATTCCAAGAATAGGTTCCGTTAGTGAGAGTGATGAAATATGTGAAAATATTTTCCTATACTCAGTGATGCTTTCTACTACTTTGTATTTAGAGAGGGAAAATCCGGGAGCAGAGTCTTTTACATCCACTGCTAAGACTGTAAAACCTTTCTCTGTAGCGGCCCTAATAAAAGGAACCTGGTTATCTCCGGCACCTAGTGATAGAATAATTCCTTTATTGTTTTGATTCATCGTTTGAAATCTAAAAAAATGATTAATTTTTGATTGCTTTTAGGTATCTATTAGTCCATATTAAAGAATATGAAACACATGGCTATTCTTTTCATTTTTATTCCCGGAATTCTTTTTTCAATGGATATTCCGATTTCTTTGATTTTAAAAAAAAATTCACCTTCTAACTATTCCTTAAAAATCTCGGTTCAAAAGGGCTATGGAATTCAAAAAGACGCCCCTCATAAGATAAAATTAAATTCTGAAGGAAATTTAAAAATCGAGTCCTACTCCCAAAATCTTACTGGATTAGTATTTTTAGATAAACCGGATTATTATGAAAAAGTTGATGATTTGGATATCAAATTAAAAGGATCCGGTACACTTTTGATTGAAACTAAATTATACTATTGCGATCTTTTAAAAGGTATCTGTTATCCAGGTAAAATCTCAAGGAGAGAAACTATACAATGATTACTTATAGCTATTCAGAATATTCACCCGAGGATGACAATCAGTTTGGAATAGATAGGCTCATGTCCATATTATCGGACATGATAATGAAATATGATATTTCCCTTGAAGAAGCTCTAAAACTTTTAATTGAGAAAGGTGTGCCTGCTAACTTATTTTTAAAAGAAGCGGGTATGAATGATTTAGTTCAAAAGTATATTGAAAAAATTAAAGAAATGATCTCAGAAATTTTAACTAAAAATAAAATTTCTCCCCATATTCAATCTTTAGAAAATGAAATACAAAATAGTAAAGAAAATTTAAAAGATAAAAAGTTAGATAAAAAAGTACTAGATAAAATCCTAAAGGCAATTTCTGAAAAAAATCAAGATTCCCTGAGAAGATTAAAGTGGGATACTAATCTACCCAAGGATATTCAAAAAGATATTGATACTCTAATTAGCTCAATTGTAGATTTAGACAGACTGGAGAATGGGGAAAAAAAATATGAATTTACTGGAGAATCTACCCCTTCTCGAAAAGAATCCTTAAAAATATTAAATAATTTAGAGCAACTAAATGAATTACTGAACGCACTCAATGAAGCGATGGAAAAAGGTGATCTCTTTAACCTTGATCTAGCTAATCTTGCAAAATTTTTAGGAGCAGAAAGCTTCCAGGAATTCACCGAACGCAGAGATAAAATTTTTGAAGATCTAAAGAAAATTTTAGAACAAAATGGTAAGATAATTGAAAATGAAGAGGGAGGAGTAAGCCTTTCCCCTAAATCTATTCGTAAAATTGGTATGACAGCCATTTCAGAGATCTTCTCTAAATTAAAAGCTGATTCTTCGGGATCACATGTAACTAAGGAATTTGGTGACTCAGAAAATATAACATCTTCTATCAAAAATTATGAATTTGGTGATAATATTTCAAATATTGATTTTAGTGGTAGTATCACAAATAGTATCCTCAGAGGAAATGGGCCCAGACCATCCTTACGGGATATCGATGTATTTCAAGCTAGGGGAAATGCTAAATCAGCAACTATTTTATTATTAGACATGTCCGGTTCCATGGCAAGATCTCAAAGATTTTATAACGCAAAAAAAGTTACATTGGCAATGGATACTTTGATAAAAAATGATTATAAAGATGATAAGCTAGTCGTAGTAGGATTTGGTAGCACGGCTAAGATAGTCAAAATATCTGATATACCCACACTTCAACC
>CANGZW010000068.1 GCA_947458405.1 Leptospiraceae bacterium | reverse complement strand
TTCCATCTGCCTGAATATGAGAAATAGTTCCCATAGAGCTTCCAACTCTATCTGGATGTAGAATTGTAAATAAAAGAATGGGAAAGACTACAAAAATTAAAATTTCCATAATTTTACTTTTGTTTACTTTGTAATTATTTAAAATAAAGATTAAATTTATTGAATAAAAAATTAATATAAAAGAATATTTTAAATAAAATGATAATTTTCCAGGTAAATAATTCTTTAATAAAATGCTTATTCCAAGGATCAAAAAAAGAAAAATATAGGTAAAAATAATTTTTTTGTTTTTAAGGAATAAAGTATATTCAGATAATAATTTGTAAAAATCAGAGTTATAAAAAATAATATAATAAATAATTATAAAAAAAATATTTATATAGCCGTATGGATACTTTGTTTGATAGGTTAGGAAAAGACTAATAAAAACAGGAAAAATATTGGATTTTTGTATCTGAAATCTATAAAAAAAATAAATAAATAGTAAGGAAAAGAATCCCCCCTGAACTTCCAACATAGAGGAAAAGGAATATAATAAATAAGTATTGGAATAAAAGAGTAATAGAAATCCAAGTAAGGAATAGAAAATTGATCTTAAATTATATTTTGGATAAGAGAAAATTATTGGAAATGATATCAAAGTCAATACGAGAAATGATACTGTTATGTAGGTATCTGATTTCCCCGTAATATCAAAGATAAGAAATACAAACGTTTGAATGAGATTACGAAATGTTGGCCAAGTGGGGGCATCTAGCACAAGTTTGATAAAATTGAAAATCTCGAAATTTCGAATGGAATCCATCATTCTTAAAGAAGTAATAAATCGTAAGTTCCCATCCCATGATAAAAAATCCAGATAGGGACATTCTAAAAATTTCTCATTTAAGAAAAAAATAAAAAGGCATGTAATAAAGATATAAAAGACCCCAAACACAAGGAGGATAAGTCTCATATATGCTTTATTCTTAAGGGGGAGATTACTGTAAAGAGTATGTTCCCCGATTACTTTTGGTAAAAAGTCTAAAATTTCAAAAAATTACTTTATTTATCTGAAAAATGTTATTTTTATATCTTGGAAAGGTTCCTTGTATGCACCTAATTATATGAATACATGTATAAAGACAAAAGTTGGAAAGAAGGTTAAACTTTCATACTCCTTTCATTCCTTCTCAAAATATACAAGGGAATAGATTCCATTAATATCCTGTAAATTGATTAAAATATATAATAAAGATAATTATTCAGCTCATTTTTAGCGATAATTTGATTGTAAAATAGAGAAAAATATTAGAATTTTTTAAATATTCAGACAGAATACCTTTCAGATGAAAAAAATAGAATTGAAAAAATAAAAATAGAATTTAGACTGTTTATACCTTAACTTCATGGAACATATAACTAATAATAGTATTAACGAACTATCCTCTACTTTTGAGCCCGAGGTATCTATTAAAAGACTTAATAGAGTGTTAAAAAACTATTTAGAAGCGAATAAAAACAGAACTCCCGATGAAATTTTAAAAGAATCCCTGCCCGTTAACTTACAAACTAAAATTCAAATCGATTCCAGCTTTTGGATTACATCTAAAACCGAAGAAGAAATTTTTTCAAGAATGGGGCTGGGTGGTTTTTCCGTAAATGACTCTATATATCTGGCAGGACGTGAGTTTTTATTGACAGAGTCATTTGAATTACTCCCTGCAGACGATACATTGTTAAGCTATAGAGATTTTTTACTCCGGATTCCCATCGTTATCTCTAAATATTTGCTTTATTTTCGATTAAAAGTCATCCAAATTAATGATAAATCCATAGTCTATGAGATTCAATCCGAAGAGGAAACCCCTGAAAAGATGTATGATTTTTCTTTTCTGAAGGGAATCTTTGAGGGTACCATTATGCTCTTTCAGGTAAAAAACTGGAAGCTGGTTGTGGAAAAGACAATTAATTCAAAAGTAGATGGTAGATACATAGATAATGCGGGTGAGTTCAATGCAAAGGAATCTATCATCCGTATGGAATGGGAAGATTCCAATCTGCAGGTAGGAAAATCAGCACTCAATGCAAACTTACCTCCTAGAATTTCCCAAACATTCGTTATTTCCGAAACAGATAATAAGTCAAATACTGAGTTTTCATATATTGATCTAAATGCAGTTATCAATAAATCCAAAGAATTGGTGATAGAAAATAGAGATTTAGAAGCGGCTGTAGAAGTCTTGAACTCTCTCCGTGATGAAATGATTGTGAAGCACAAAGCTATTTCAAAAGACTTGAGGATGGCTAGAAATATTCAAAGGGGTATCATTCCCCAGCATATTCCAGATTGGAAGGGATTACAGTTCTCTTTTAGCTACCTCCCTATGCAGGAAGTAAGCGGAGACTATTATGATTATTTTAACTTTGGATCTAACAAAATAGGAATTATGCTTTCGGATGTGTCTGGGCACGGTGTACCTGCCGCTTTCATAACTGCAATTTCTAAATTATTGTTTACAAACTATAAACTTGATAGCCCGGCTGAAATATTTAGCAATGCAAATCGTGAGCTAATTGACCTTGTAAAACAACAGGGTTACCTTACATGTTTTTATGGAATCATTGATTCTGTTTATGAGTTAAAGTATTGTATAGCAGGGCATCCCCGACCGATTTTATTGCGATACTCAACAGGAGAAATTGAAATTCTTGAGGGAGAAGGTACCTTCCTGGGAATGTTTGAAGATGCTGATAAGTATTTCAAGGATTACAAAATCAAACTAGAACCAGGTGATAAGTTATACATCTACACTGATGGTTTATTGGAAGGGGAGAATGATAGGGGTGAGCAATTTCAACAGGAATATCTAATTGATTTGATTAAAAAGTCTGTGGATATGAACGCCCAGGAATCCTTAGATTATATCATGAAAGTGTTTAAGGAGTTTTGCCGGGGAACAGACCAGGGTGATGATATCACATTATTGGCTATTGGTGTTTCTCTTAGAATGGCTGAATTTCAAAAATTCAAAACTATTGCTGAGAAATATTATAGTGAAAAATTATATCATCTCGCTTGCGATTATATGTATAAAGCCAAAGAAATTTTTCCGACGGATGTGAATGTATTATTCCAATTAGGAAAGTTTCTTGCCAAAGAAAGAAAATATATGGAAGCATCTAAACATTTAGAAGAGTACAATAGTTTAAAAACTTCCAATGCTGACTCTCACTTAATACTTGGATATTGTTATTATAAAACAGAAAATTTCGGAAAAGCGGAATTGGAATTTATAAGAGCAATGTCAATGAGAACAGGCAATACTACTGCTATGTTTAATCTTTCTAAAGTGTATCAAAAACAAAAAGAGTATGACAAGGCTATTGAAATTTTACAAAAGATTTTAACTTTTGATCCTAACCATACACAATCCAAAAAATCAATCCATAATCTCTTAAAGCTATTGGAAAGAAGAAAAATGAACAAGAGTAATCCCTAATCCTTCCAACATTTAATGTGAATAGTCAAATGATTCATATTTTCAGACTGATTAGTCTTATACCTTGTTTATTCTTTTTTCTACCTCAAATCTTACATTCCTTAGATTTTCCCAAAGATCATAGTTTTCATAAAGGTTACAAATTAGAATGGTGCTATTTTATTGGGAATTTGGAGACAACGGACAAAATAAAAATTGGTTATGAGCTAAGTTTTTTTAAAGCTGAGATACAGGGAAAAGAGGAAATATTTCCTGTTCATTTTGCTATTTCAGAGACCAATCAAAAAAAACATATCACAGTGGATGCCTTAAATCGTACAATAGGATCTCTTGGAAAATATACCGAAAAAATGATTAGTAGTGGGGATTATAAAATTGAAATTTTGTCCCCATTGGAACTTCAAATTATCGCTAGACCCCGTAATTCAGAAATCAGTCTAAACCTTGCATTAAAAATTTCTAATCCTAACGAAATACTTTTACAGGGACCCAATGGGTATTCCCAAAAAAGCAGAAAATATCCTGATATCTTCTCAACTTATTACTCAATACCAAGATTAAAGACAGATGGGTTTATTAAAAATGGGGATAAGAAATACGAAATAGTGAATGGTCTTAGTTGGATGGATCATGAGTGGAGTTCCCCTTCCTCTCAAAAAAATGAAAAAATAGGATCACAAAATACAGAGTGGGATTGGGTCTGTTTGAATTTGGATGATGGTACAGATATAATGGCATTTAATTTTAGAAATACAAAACAAGACCTATCAGAATCCTTTGGAACGATTAGGACAAAGAATGGAGAAGTTCGATATTTTTCTAAGCCAGAAGAAGTTATTTTTACGCCACTTTCTGAAAACTGGAAAAGTAAAAAAACGGGAAAAAGTTATAAATTAAATTGGAATTTAAAGATTGGAGAGTATGATCTTATACTAAAACCAAACTTTGAAGACCAGGAATTTAACGCAATACAATCCACAGGAAATACCTACTGGGAAGGAGGAATCACTGCTACGGGCAAGATAAATGGCAGAGATAGCAGTGGGAATGGTTATTTGGAATTAAAATAGAGACTTTTGTATGATTAAAATGACTCACATTGCTCTACATGTAAAAGATATCCAGAAATCAATGGATTTTTATTCGAGATATTGTGGACTAAAGGTAGTACATGATAGGGCTGACAATGAAAAAAGAGTTCTATGGATGGGCGAGGAAGGGAAAGAAAAGGATTTTATACTAGTTTTTATAGCAGGAGGAAAGTCAGTGCAACAAAGAGGAGATGATTATTCCCATTTTGGCTTTGCACTATCCTCCAAGCAGGAAGTGGATGAAATTGCTCTTCTAGCCAAAAAAGAAGGAATTCTATTCTGGGAAACTCGAGAAGAGCCTTTTCCTGTGGGATATTACTGTGGAGTTTTAGATCCGGATGGCAAAATAATAGAGTTTAGCTTTGGACAGCCCCTGGGTAATTTGGTGTTAGAAAATAGATAGAATCTCTTTTTTTTTAACCAAAGTCTTGAAAAAAAGAATAGCCTAAAATAATTATAAAATTATACTCTTTTTGAATCAAAAAATAGTATTAGCAATTGTAGACGAGGGCGGAGGTCATAAGTGGTCACCATAAAGATTGACGGGAAAGAGTTCCAGGTTGATGAAAATAAGAATCTCATTGATGCAGTTAAAGAAGTGGGAGAAGATATACCTTATTTTTGTTATCATCCAGCTTTAAAAATTGTTGGGATGTGCAGGATGTGTCTCATCGAAATCGAAGGGAATCCTAAAATACAGGCTGCTTGTAATACGCCAGTCAAAGAAGGTCTATCGATCATCACTAAAAGTAATAGGGTTAAAGAAGCAAGAGAAGGAACCATGGAGTTTTTACTTGCTAATCACCCTTTAGATTGTCCGGTGTGTGATAAGGCTGGAGAGTGTGACTTACAAGATAATTCATTTAGTTCCGGAAAAGGAGCTTCACGATTTGAGTTTCCAAAGAGGAATGTTCCTCAAGAGCAAATCGGTGAGAATTTATTAATCAATCATAATAGATGTATAGTTTGTTATCGTTGTGTAAGATTCGAAGAAGAAAAAGTCGGAGAATCTAACTTAGGACTTTTTGAAAGAGGATATCATTCCTTAATTGGACTTGCTAACAATACTTTAATAAATCATAATTATCAAGGTGCCCTGTCTGATATTTGTCCTACGGGAGCATTATTAAATAAAAAAACATTATTTAAATCTAGAGTTTGGTGGTACAAAACAGCTAAGTCTATATGTCATGGATGTAGTACAGGTTGTAATACTGAAACTAATGTTCGTGATAATCGGATGTACAGGTACATGACTCGAGAAAATAGAGAATTAGGAATGTACTTTCTCTGTGATAAAGGAAGATTTGATATAGATTGGTTGAATGAAAATAGATTGCAAACATACCAAGAAAAAGGTATTCCCACAGAAAGCACTAAAGTTGTACCAACAATAATTTCTAAAATAAAATCTGCAAACAAGATAGCTATTATCGGTGGGGCTCATGAGTCCAATGAAAATCTATCTATCATTTTAGAAGAATCCAAGAAATGGAAAAAGACAGTTATAACAGAAGCTAGAGTTGATAATTCTCAATATTCAGCTAAACAAATCGACTTTTTAATGACTGATGACTCTCATCCAAATACCAAGGGTGCAGTGGATTTAGGGTTTGTATCAACTGGCAAGATATCTGATATAGTGAGTGAGTTCAATAAAGGAAGTATTGATCTATTGTTTGTAATTAAAGAAAGTATTCCTGAAGGAATTCAATCCGGTAAAGGACTTGTAGTGGTTTTACAAACTAATATAACAGCCTCTGTAAAGGATGCTGATATTGCAGTTCCAATAAAAGCATTTGCTGAACAATCAGGTAGTTTTACCAATAAAAATGGTGTAAAACAAGACTTTGAGGCATCTATGAATCCAATTTTGGGAATGCCAGCATCAAGTGATTTCTTTAGAAGATTAAGTTTAGAGCTTTCTAGAAAAGAGGAGGTACTAGTTGGCAACAATTAAAGTAGTAAACGTAGCCCAAAAGCATACATTTACTTGGTATGAAAAGTTTTATTTCTATTCTATAGCAAAGGGTATGGGTATCACATTAAAACACTTTATTAAGTCTGCTTTTTTAGGGAAAAGAGTTACTCTTGAATATCCTGAAAAAAAGAGACAATATTCATCACGTTTTAGGGGGATGCATTCTCTAAAAAGAGATGAACAAGGACGGGAGAGATGTACATCCTGTTTTTGTTGTATGTGGATTTGTCCTGCTGATGCGATTTATATAGAAGCCACAGAAACAACACCTGAAGACCAACACTTACATCCTGAAGATAAATATGCTAAGACGTTTGAAATTGATCTCCTACGTTGTATTTTTTGTGGTCTTTGTGAGGAAGCCTGTCCCAAGGGAGCTATCTACTTAGACGGAAATGGAGAAATGGCTACCGATAATAGACAGGATTTAATCTTAACAAAAGAACGTATGACAGAAAAAGTTGGTGGACCAATCATAGGACAAAGAAACTAATTTTTATTAAAAATCATTAGTAGTACAAAAAAAGCCTCACAAGATTGTGGGGCTTTTTTTATTTGTGGGTATATTATAAGATTTAAACTTGGGCAATTTTTAAGTCTTGCCCAAGAAAAATTTAATAATTATTTTTTAGCAGGTGCTAATGAGCCTAAAGATTTAGCAGAATTAACAAATGCTTCAACCAAGGGTCTATCTGTTTTGTAAGATGTAAGTGGACTTAAGCTGTAAAATAAAACAGCACCCTGTCCTGATGGACACAATACTGCGTCAACGTCTACGCTGTCCTGTCCAGCCCATGCGGGTAGGATTTGAATGTCAACACCACCAGCACTTTTTCTTGTTCTAGGAGGGTTAGATTTTAAATCATCTCTTTTGAGAAGATCTTTCATCTTATCCACAACTTTAGTTTGAATTGCAGGGATATCTTTTTCAGTAGTAAAGTCTACAATAATATCTATTTTGTCTTTGATGATGTGTAATGTAGTTCCGCCTTCTAATTCACCTTTCCAGCCAGCTGGAACTGTAAGTTGTAATTGACAGCCTGGTATTTCATAAGGTTTTGCACTTGATCCATCTAATCCAGGAGCATCAATTCTTGGTAGAGATCCACAACTGCTGATTAGGGCAGTGAGTAGTGAAAGTAATAAAAAACTAATATTTTTGTTCATTGTTTATCCTTGTTCGTATTGAGATATATTTCTCACTTCTAAAATTATAATGAGGTAATAATTTTGTAAATGATTTTATATTTGTTTGGAGAGCTCTAAAATAAATTCATTTAAATAAAATTCTAGAAAATTAAGCTTGTCAGAAATTAAAGCCTCATTTTTTTCCTGTAATGCTTTTTCTAATTCACTCGCTCCTGATTGTATTTGCTTGTGACCAATATTTCCTGCAACTCCCTTTAGCGAGTGAACTGTTAGAATTGCAGAGTCATAATCACTGCTTAGCATATTTTCCCTAATTGTCTCTATACAATTACTATAATTAAAATAAAATTGTTTAAGTATTTTAATATATATCTCTTTATTACCCGCAACACGCCTCAATCCCCCAGTTGTATCTAGGCCTGTAATATGGGGGATTTTTAATGATAAATCAGTAGATTCAATAACTTTATTATTTACATTTGATTTTCTATTATTTATAACTTGAGAATATTTAAGAATTACATCAAATAATATTGATGGCTCAATTGGTTTTCCAATATAATCTATCATTCCTATTTTTTTACAATTTTCTATCTCTTCATGCATTGCATGTGCAGTTAAGGCTATTATGGGTATATTCTGAAATTCTTTCATACTTTTAATATGTTTTGTTGCTGTAATACCGTCCATTTCGGGCATTTGAATATCCATTAAAATTAAATTGTATTTATTAATATTTTCTTTTAATTTATTTATACATTCCTTTCCGTTATTAGCTAAATCTACATTTATTTTTATGGATTGTAATAATTCAGAGGCAATCTGTTGATTGATTTCGTTATCTTCAACTAGTAAAATATTGATATTTTCAAGTTGCTTATATTTTTCACCCTCAAGTCTTAAATCATAAAATATATTAATTATGGACTCAGTTAATAATTTTTTAGAAAAGGGTTTTTGTATTATGTCTGAAAAAGATAGAAGATTATTATCTAAATTATTATTAATAGAGTTTGTTAGTAAAATACATTTCATATTTTCATTGAGTTCTTTGAGTTTATTTCTAATTAAATTTATAGAATTTAATTCTAAAGCATCATCAATAATAAATAATTTTGAATCAAAAACTATATCTAAATTATTAAAAAAATCTTCCGTAGAATCTATGAAATTTAGATTAAATGAGCTATCTGCCAAGTATCTTGCAATTATTTCTTGATTAGATTTACTTTTTGAGATAATTACAATGTTTAAATATTCAAGTTCAATTGGAATCTGTATGTCTGATTGGCTTTCATTACTTTCAAGTAACTCAATAGTGAAAATAAACATACTACCTTTATCAAATTCACTTTCGACCCAAATCTTTCCATTCATCATTTCAACTAAATTTTTGGAAATACTCAATCCAAGACCTGTTCCTCCATATTTTCTGGAGTTTGATGAATCTGATTGATTAAATGGTTTAAATAATTTTGATGATTGCTCTTTAGAGAGTCCTATTCCTGTATCATGAATTGTAAATTGTAGAATTACTTTACCTAAATCTTTTTTCAATAAATCAATTTTTATAGAAACTGAGCCTTTTTCAGTAAATTTGATTGCGTTATTAATTAAATTAATTAGAATTTGTGAAATACGCAGTGGATCTCCAAGTAAATTTTTAGGAATATTTGGATCTTGAATTATAAAAAATTCTAACTTTTTTTCTCTAATTTTTTCTCCAGTAATATTTATGCAATGGTCTAACATTAAATTTAAATCAAAATTAATATATTCTATATCAAGTTTCCCAGCTTCTATCTTAGAAAAATCTAATATATCATTTATAATCCTTAATAGAGATTTACCAGATGTATTTACTTTTTCAATATAATCTTTTACTTTTATATCTAATTTTTGTTTTAATGCTAAGCCACTTAGACCTATAATTGCATTCATAGGAGTTCGTATTTCATGACTCATATTTGCTAAGAAAAATGATTTTGCTTTTGTGGCTTCATCTGCTTGTTTCATTGCTTTGACTAATTCTTTTTGAAAAAATTTCATTTCAGAAATATCAGTTACAAAAGCAAAAAATCCTGTAATAACTCCGCTAGTTTCAACGAATGGAGTAGAATGAATTAAACAGGGTACCGAAGTTCCATCTTCTCTATTAAGCGTTAATTCATAGTTTCCTTTGAATCCTTTCAATGTTTGTTTATATTCATGTCTAAAAATTTCTGTTCCAATGTCGTCTAAGAATGTATTTATAGATTGACCTATAATTTCATCTCTAGGTTTACCTAATATTTTTAAAATTGATTCATTTACTTCTTTTATAATTTCATTTTGAATTAACCAAAATCCTTCATTAGTTGTTTCAAGAATACTATTTGTTTTAAATATATTTTCTCGAAGGGCTTTTAATAATTCAGTCGATTTTCTAACTTCTTCTTTTTGAAGACTTGCATATTTATTATTAAATTTAATTAAATATGAAAAGAAAAATCCTGTCAGACCAATAGAAGATATAAATGAAAAGATATTTAAAACATTTAGGAAAATTTGATTACTATTTTTGTAGTACGAAATATTATTTAATCTGAAGTAAAAACAAATTAAAAATAAAAAAGAACTCAATATTGAAAATGAGATAAATAAATAATTTTTTTCTTGGGAATAGAATACGTAGGAAGCTATTGAAGCAGGTATAAGAAAGTTATATAGACCTGAATCCCATCCAGCAAAATAATTAATAGTAAAAATTTGACAATTTCCAATTATTAATATCAAAAATTTGGAAAAGTTGAATTTTTGTTTTTTATTTAAAAAAAATAATAAGTTCCATAGGAGTATATAACTAAAGGCAATAATTAGAAGTGCATACAATTCAAAAAATGTATAAACAAAACAATAGGATAAAGTTAAAATCGCAATCCAGAAAATAGTCTGATTTACAAAAATATTTATATCATTTTCAATTGTTGTTGATTCAGATTTATTGACCCCTAAATGCGAAATCTTATTAAATAAATTTTTCATTTAATTCATTATCAAAATAATATGATTATTTTTTGGATACAAAAACTTCTATTGGCTCCTGTATTGCAACTTTACTATGGATTAATTTCATAACATCTAAAAGCGTAGAGGTAACTTCCATCCATCTATTCGCTACCTTATTATTGTTCACTGTAATTATATCGCTAGCAAATATCATTCCACTTTGTAATTCTGATAAATTGAGTTTCTTTAATTCCTTGCCACTATCAATTACTACTATTTTTTCAATAGCTGAAAGTAGTTCTACATTAGTTTCAATCTTTCTTAGGTAACTAATTATATCCGCATTAAGGGTTGTCTTTGAGCTTATATATTCATATTCGATTGCTAAATGTAAGATTTTAGCACCTAAGGGAACTTCTTCTACTTTATTTTGAATTTCCTCTGGAATTTGATTACTCATTCTCATTTTATTTTGAAAAAATACAATATGTGATACGTTTTCTAATCTTGGTATATTATTTAATAGTTTATACCCAATATAGGGGTGATTTTCATACATTATTTTTTCTAATGCTATTAATGTCCTACCTTCAATTAATTTTGTAATGGTTTCGGGGGGAAGAGTGATACATCCTATTAAATAAAACATAGCAGAAACTTCTATTTCCCAGAGATTTGGATAATTTATCTCTTCAGCAATCTGTTTTGCAATTCTTCTCGTTCTAGTGGATTTACCAAAAAGAAAGGGGGAAAGAGTTGATAAAATATCCGAAAGAACTTTTAGGCTGCCAGAAAATGTTTTGTCTAATAATTCCTTTTCCATTTTCATATAAAGATATTTTGAAAGTAGATTATCGACTCTTGCTTTTAAAATATCCGGTTCAAATGGCTTTGTAATATAATCATCTGCCCCCTGTTGAAGACATTTTAGAATACTTTCGGTTTCATCAACAGAAGAGACCATGATTATAGGAATTTGTTTCCACTTGGGGTTTGCTTTGAATTTTTTGAGAAATTCGAAGCCATTTAACTCAGGCATTATGAGATCACAAAGGACTAATGTAGGGGTGTATTTTTCTAGAATAGTTAATGCATTCTTTCCATTTATTGCTAATTGGGGCTTAAAACCTAGAGATTTACAAATAACCTCAAGGATCATTCTATTCTCTTCGTTATCATCTATAATTAATATTTCAATATTATTATTTTCCATCTTAATCCCAATTTCTAAAGTTTATGATTTTGGGGAATAATTAATATATATAGTAAAAATAATATAAAATTCTAATCTTATAAATCTATCTTGCTCCAACCAAATTTTTCATTAGCCAGGGACATGGAGTGTTCATAGGTAGTTTTATTTCTTAAAAAAGTAAATTTAGATTCACTAATCTGTTTTTGGTATTTTTCTGATCTGTATAGATCTAATAATATTGGTTTAATTTTCTTTAGTCCTATGTTTTTAAGAATTTCATTAAAATCTGCTTCAATAACTAAATTTTTCCCATAATTGTATTGGATATTTTCAATCTTATTGTCACTTAAAAGTCCTTGAATCAAAAGACTCCAAATTAAGTTTTTACTTTTATTATTAATTTCATAGTACTTTTCAATAGTATTTTCGGTGAGAGTTCGTACTACACTCCCTAATCTAAACTGAATTTTATAAAGTAGTACGATTCTTTCTGTTGGAGATTCCAAATATTTTTTCTTAAAAGTATTGTAATACTTTTTTTCATCCTCAAAAACATCTCTGAGTTTGTGTATTTTGTCTAGTTCACCCTGAAGGGATAAAAAAGTTTGAGCAAGTTTTTTAATTTGAATAGATTTATTTTGAGCAATACCCATTTCTTCTAAATCGTCTCCACTCAATGAGTCAAAGGCATTCTCCTGTCTTTCATAATAAATTCCCATATCTTCTTTGAACTTATCTGAAAAATCTAATTGAAGTAAATCAGAAGCCCTCAGATTCCAGGGTTCAACAGGATTTTGTCGATTTGTGTTGATTGTTACATTTGCTATAAAATCAGAGTGATCCTTTTTTTTGTCGGGAAGTATCACTTTACCAAGAACTACAATACTCTGGAAAATTTTATTACTTTCAATTTGAATTTTTGGAGTAGAATTTTCTTCTACGAATTTAACAATACTCGTCACAGTTTGGGCGCCGTTTAGGATACGGGGCTCAGTTAGGGTTAATTTATTTCCACTGACTTCCATGTGTTCAGCTGAGATTGTAACACCGTTATGGTTAAAGGTAAAATTGACGGGGTCTTCCTGACCTGCAATGATATTTTTTAGACTCTTTCGAATTGATTTATTTGGACTATTTTCGGGAGAAAGGCCGGAACGAATATTTTTTTCAAAAAGTCTTTGTCCCATATTCATATAAATCATATATAAGTCATACAGTTTTAGAAAACCTAAGAGTAGGCTATGTCCCGAAGCATTGGATTTTTCCAGGTGATTGCTTAATTCTAATTCAAAACGGAATGATTTATCTGTAATTTTGAATTTTGATTTTCTTTTGTTTTCGTTGGATAAAAAATCAACAGTAAGACTGATATCCCTTTGTTTAAAATAGGAATCTATAATATATTTTTTACTCTCTAAATCTTCACGCAAACTACTCAAGGATGCACTGTTGGCGGCTTTTTCTGAATCTCCGTTAAATACAAAATAGATAAAAATTCTATTTATAATATCTTCATTTTCAAAAATAGTAGATCGTATTTCATTTAAAAAATCAATCCTGGATTCTTCTTTGTTGAAAATAGTTTCAACTCCAGTTTGAATGAGACTTTGCAGTTGTTCCTTGAAAACCTTGTGGTTTTCAGTCCATGCAAATGAATAGAGATAGAGATTTTTTCTATCTTTATCAAAATAAAAAGCATTGATTCCGGGATTAGTTTTATCTAAACATAAATTTGGTAGTAGATCAGAATCATTTTTTTTAAATTCCCGGGATAGATACATTAAACCGAATGCTAAATCTTTGTTATGTGTTTTATCTTTTAGAAATTTACTACCATTCTCTAAGTCAATTTTGGAAACCATCATAACAAACTGCCCCTTATGTATAAAAAAGTAAAAACCTGAAAAATTTTTCAAGTTTATAAACTATAATCTTTAAATTTAGGATATATTTACAAGTAATATGTAAGTGAATTTTAGATTTTTTTAATGAAAATAAGAATTAATTTTTTTATTTGTGAAGGCTCTGTGCGGGAGTATGGCAGTGCGCAGATCCATTCTGTGTATTGACTCGCATAAAAACAGTTCCCATACCCAATAAAACTAAGAAGAGACCCAGATAGGAGAGTTTTCCCGGATGAATTTTAGTTCGAATCCAGGAAATTCCCGCACCAGCAAAAAATAGGGCCGGAAATGTCCCCAAAAAAAAGGACATCATTACAATCCCACCACCCAATGGATTTCCACTCGAAAAAGCCAGGGCATACGCAGGGTAAAGAACCCCACAGGGAAGCAGGGCACTCAAAGACCCAATCAAAAAAGCGGTAAAAAAGGAATTTTTTTGGGGATCCCTATTTCTACTGAAAATAGCCTTACTTAGGTTTTGGGGAATGGGTAGGGATTGGATACCAAATCCAGACTTTCCAAAAAAAATACGCAAACCCGAGAATATCAAAAATCCCCCGGATAGAATTCCCGAAAGCCACTGGATTTGGGACAATTCTCCTAAAGAGTCCGCTCCCTTCCCTGAGAGCCCTAGTATTATACCCAAAAATGAATAGGAAAACAATCTTCCAAATTGATAGATCCCATTGTTTACCCAACGGTTTTTTCCACCATCGGTAACTATTCCCAAAAGGGGACCGCACATTGTAACACAATGAAACGAGCTTGTAATCCCCTGGACGGCTGCCAGGGATAGCAATAGAGCAAAATTATCCATTGGAATCTTTTTTCTTGGGAGTGAATTCTTCATCGAAGAGGATTCGATATTTCGGAGCTTCTATGTCCTCATACTGTCCATTTTTCATGGAAATTAAAAATACAATAAGGGCGGAAATAGCTATAATCATTGCCAGTGGAATTGTTATATAAAGTGCACTCATACTCTAGACCTCCAACGAATAGAAAGAGAATTTAATAATACTGTTAAAGAACTCAATGTCATAAATCCTGCACAGAGCACGGGGAGCATAAAGCCAAAGATAGCTAAAGGAAGCATAATAGAGTTATAGCAAAAAGATATAATTATATTTTGTTTTATAACCCTCGAAGTGACTTTTGCACTCAAGATTGCTTTGTGAATGCTTAATAAATTGTCAGACACTATAATAAGATCACTCTTATCGATCGATAAATCTTCAGCTCCGGAATGACTAATACCAATATCAGCTCCTGCTAAAGATAGACTGTCATTGATTCCATCCCCAACCATTGCAATCACCTTTGATTCTTCATGCAGTTTTTTTACAAGATTAGATTTATCTTCCGGTTTACAATTTGCTTGAAAGTTTGTAATACCTAGTTCTTTTGCTGTTTCAGAAACTGTATCCTCTCTATCTCCACTTATCATTCGAATATCTTTGATTATCAAGGCTAATTTAGATATTAATTCCTTTGATTCTATGCGAATATTGTCATTTAAGAGTAAGAAGCCTTGATAGCTTTGGTTAAAAGCAATATAAACTACAGTTCCATTTTCAATTATATCTGAAAAGTGTATTTCATTTCTTTTTAGTAAGGAAGAGTTTCCAAGTATAAATTGTATCTCGTCTTTGTAATTTTGAACAATAGCCTTGATTCCTTCTCCCGCAATCACTTCTATATGTTTGATACTGTAGTTTGAAGTCAATGCATTAGGAAAATTAATTTCTATATATTTTAAAATTGATTTTGCAATTGGATGACGACTCTCTTTTTCAATTTGATAGAGGATGCTCCAAATTTCTTCTTTTGTGATATTTGTTTGTGATACTTTAAACTTTCCTTCAGTTAGAGTCCCTGTCTTATCAAATAAAATTGTATCAATTTTTGAAAGGGGTTCAATAGCGTTGGGACTTTTTAGGATTGCTCCAAATTTTGAATTTACAATATGATTGGTAACTAAAGCTGTGGGGACGGATATTCCCAAAGCACAGGGACAGGCTACAATCAATACAGAAATTGTATATACCAGTGCTTTTTCAAAATCATGGGAGTAGGTAATCCAACCAATAAAAGTTAGTATTGCAATAACAAAAACTGTTTTTATAAATGTGCTCGCTATTCTATCCGTGAGAATTTGAATTTTTGGTTTTTCAAGGATGGCTTCTTCTATTCTGTTTTTCATTCTAGAAAGAGAAGAGTCCTTATAGGAAGTAACCGCTTCAATTAAACAGGTGCTATCCAGACAGATACTTCCCGCTTGAATTATACTTCCCTTTCTTTTTTGAATGGGTCTAGATTCTCCTGTCAAAAAAGATTCATCTACAATAATTTTTTCACTAATTAATTTGGCATCCACAGGTATTCTTTCGCCGGCCAAAGCCTTTAATTGCATTCCACTCATTATATCTTCAGATGATATGACAGATTCATTGGAATTTGTCATACAAATAATCATTTCGGGGAGTTTGCAGAGTAATTCATCTATTTTTTCGTGGGAATCAACCCGGGATTTTTCTTCAAAGTATTTTCCAATCAATACGAAAAAATAGATCATACAAACAGAGTCAAAATAAACTTCACCATTATCAGAAATAGTGACATACGCACTATAAAAATAAGCCAGAGAAATCCCTATAAATAATAGAAGATCCATTGTTAATGTCTTACGCTTAATAGAAACAAATGCTCCCTTCATAAAAGGAGATCCTGAATAAAGATAGGCAGGTGTTGCAAGTGCCCATGATGTGAAATGGAGTAATCTTTTGAAATTAAGCTCTATGCCCTCAAAATAGCCCGAATAAAGGGCGACACTAAAAAGCATAATATTTCCAAAACAAAATGCTGCTACTCCAATTTTTAATAGTAGATTTTTAAGATTATTTTGACCTTTTTTGAGTTTTTCACCCGGTTTAAATAAGATGGGATTGTAACCTATTGAGCGTATGATAGAAAATATTTGCGTAATACCAATCCTACTTAGATCAAATTTTACTTTGGCAGTTCCCGTTGCAAAATTGATAGTTGCTCCAAAGACCCCCTCGGTTTCGGATAGTGCTTTTTCGTTTAACCAAATACAGGCAGAGCAATGAATATTGGATATTTTTATAAAAATTTCAGAATGACCCTCATTCGATTTGGAAACATATTTTTCATAGATTTGAGGAGTATCTAAGTTTTCGTTTTTTGGATTTTCGAACTTTACTCTGTCAAGTGTATTACTCCCCCTAAGAGAGTAGTACAAATCTTTACCTGAAGAATGAATTATTTCAGAAACTGTAAGACATCCTTCACAACAAAATACTTCCTTTTTATTATTTATATCCTTAAATATAGGAGTATTTAAAACCTCATTTCCACAATGATGACAGAGCTCTAAGGTAGTTGTTTGCATATTTATTTAACTACATCAACAGGAAAATATTTTTTAAGGACTCTCCCCTCTGCATTGCCCGTGATAGTAAAAAACCATTGTCCTTCATTTTCCAACTCGATATTTCCAATGTATTTTCCATTGTCTTCTCTGCTTAATTTTGTGATTTTAGTGAAATTATCAGTTGCTCTCTTTTCGATTTTTAGTTCAACCTCAGCAGAGTTAATTTTATCATTTCCTTTCAAGAATTCAATTTCAATTGCGTTTACTCCTTTCTTAAGGGAAGGATTTAAAGAGAGTAGGGAGCCTTCAAAATGGTAGCCTTCCTCTATCATAACTTTTTGATCTTCTATGAATTTTTCATAGTTTAAGCCCACTTCATAATAGTTTTTGTTCATCACACCCTCATTTCCAGTAAAGGCAACCTTTAACGTGTGATACGTAGCTGCAAATAGACTGAAAAAAATAGCAAATATACCATAAAAGGTATATTTGAGAGATTGATCCATTCCTTTAAACATAATATTCTCCTTAATTTTTAAATAGTGGAATACTGAGTGGTATTTTTCTTTCTACATGTATACTGGGATTATTAGTTTCGGTAACATGTAGTACGATTGGGACAGATTTATAAGATTTTTCTTGTTCTGTTACATCTAATTCTAAAATAATTCTTTCATCAATTACTTCACCACTATTTATACTATATATATTTTCTGTATTACCAGTTCTAACGGTGAGTTCTCTATTTCCATCGACGGTGAATGCACTAATTTTTAGATTCTGTGTGGAATAACTTATATTGTATAATTTAACTTTGTAAAGTTGACGTAATGTTTTTTGGTCAATAAATGAAGGCTCTATAGTGGGGTCAGCAACAGTTTTAACGGAGAGTGGAATTCTAGTTCCCAATTTAAATAAAGCACTGCTCACAACAATTAATAATAATGATCCATAGATCAATGTTCTCGGTCTAATCCATTTGATTTTTTTTTCTCCTTCAGCGATTTGATTTAGGGAGAAGTAATCAATAAGGGTAGGTTTATTTTCTTTTGCCATTACAATAGTGCATGCATCAGCACATTTACCGCAGGCGATACAACCGATTTGCATACCTTCCCGTATGTCAATTCCTGTGGGACAAACTACAAGGCACATATTACAGGAAACACAATCGCCAATTTTTTCTTTTTTATTACGGCGGGGTTCTCCACGTTTATAATCATAAGTGATATTATAGGAGTGTTCATCCATCAGAATGGTTTGGAATCGAGCATAAGGACAGGCGTATTTACAAAATTGCTCCCGAACATAACCCATATCGAGATACATCGCTATTGTAAAAAAACCTAATATATAAGGATAAGATTTATCAGCAAAATTTAATTTAGTAATATCATCAAACATTTCATAAGAGCCTGCAAAATAAGCTACCCAGTGAAAACTAGCAAAGAGAGAAACTAAAATCCATACTAAATGTACTGCAAAGACTCCTGCTTTAGGAGCGTCCTGCTTACCGTATTTTTTACCTAAAACCAATCTTCCAAAAAAATCAAAAACATCAATATAGATAGTCTGCGGACAAGCCCATCCACACCAAACCCTTCCAATAAGAGAGGTAAAAAAGAATAACGAAAGTCCCAATGTAAGAAGCATAAGGAAGAGTATAATCCCTTCCTGTGGAATATAAAAACTTCCTAAAAAATGAAATCGTCTCGCCGGTATATCCAATTGGATAAAGCGAGTGCCAGATGGCATTACAATCCAGGGAGAAATAAAGAATAATCCAAGCAAAATAGCCTGAACAATATTCCTTCTAGTTCTAATTACACCAGATACCGGTCGAGAGATTATCATATTAAATTCCTTTTTTCAAACTGGGATTATTTTTAGCTAACCATGCCATGATTTTGAGCACTTTTTCAGAACCCAAACTTTTTTCATGAGCGGGCATTGCTCCTTTTCCTAATTTGAGTTTTTCTCCTGAAACACCTTTCATGATAACTGCATAAACTTCTTTATCAGTTGAACCGTGAATCCAATCATCATCCATTAAGCTAGGACCAACCAAGCCTTTTCCGTCTGCGTTGTGACAGGCTCCGCAGATTCCAAAATTCTTCTGACCATCGGCTATGGCAACTTCATCATCTCTAAATGGATTTGCACCTTCTGCTGTTAATCCAATCTTTTTTTGAGATCCGAATTTTTTTTCATGCTCAGCCACTTCAATTTTAAAAGCCTCATCCTGTCCCCAGCTGGAGGCAGTATGGAAATAAATTGCATAGGCAATACTACCAATAATGGTTAGTAGCCAAACTAGCTTCCACCATTCCGGCATAGGGTTATCGGCTTGGAATATGCCGTCTACTTCTTTTGGTTCTTTCATAAATTAGTCCTCCTCCAACATTCTGAACTTAGCTTCTTCGATTCTATCCCTTCTTTTTTTGCTCCCATAGGTGTACCATGTAATAAATCCCATAGCAATCATAAGTAGGGGTAATCTAAATGATTTATAGATAATCAGTAAATCGACTTCTGTCATACATAACTCCTATTTTATACTACTTTCTAGATTAGCAGTATCCTTTCCTAGCTTCATAAGATAGGCGATTAATGCATCACCCTCTAATTTTCCATTGAGTAACTCTTTAGCTTTAGAGTAATCTTCTTCAGTATAGGGAACACCTACCTTAGAAAGAGCCTTCATATTACTAACGATACTTTCTACACTTAGAGTAGCTGATTCCTCAAATAACCAAGGATAGGGTGGCATTATAGAGTTGTTTACTGTTGCCTGTGGATTGATGAGGTGACGTTTGTGCCAATCTACTGAAGGTTTAATTTGTGATTCATGAGAAAGATCGGGACCTGTTCTTTTTGAACCCCATAAGAAAGGATGATCATAAACATATTCTCCCCCTTTGGAGTAGCCTTCTTTACCATAAGCACCCTGTGGATCAAATCTATCTACTTCCCATTTGAAAGGTCGAATCATTTGTGTATGACAGTTGTTACAACCTTCTCTGGTGTAGATATCTCTTCCCGCAAGCTCTAATGCGTTGTACGGCTTTACAGAAGAAATCGGGACTACGGATTGTGCCAAAAAGAAAGGAGGTATCAATTCAAACAATCCACCAATGATAACAGCAATTGTTGCGTACAATGTAAATTTGACTGCATCTGTATCCCAACGGTCAGCAATTTCAGAAAACCAATTTAATAACTTATCCATAATTATCCCCTCACTCCAACTCTTAGGTCAGTAGGTTCAAAACCACTGTCCTTATTAGAGATTGTCATAATGAAATTATAAATCATGACCAATATTCCCACAAAGAACATTGTTCCACCAATAGCTCTAGCTAATCGGAAAACTTTTAACTCTTCTGTAATACTTACCCAATCTGGATACATAAGAGTTCCATCAGGATTGAGTGCTCTCCACATAGAACCTTCGGTAATACCGGAAGCCCACATAGAAACTATGTATAACAAAATTCCCAATGTTCCAATCCAGAAATGAAAATTAGCAAGATTTTCTGAGTAGAGTTTTGCATTCCAAAGTCTGGGAACCAAGTAGTAAAGAGCAGAAGCTGAAAGAAATCCAACCCAACCGAGTGTTCCACTGTGAACGTGACCGATGATCCAATCTGTATTGTGACCGATTGCACTCACTGCTCGAATGGAAAGTAAGGGTCCTTCAAATGTTGACATACCGTAAAAAGTAATCGCTACAAGCATCATTTTTAAGGTAGCATCCACTTTAATTTTGTCTCTAGTCTGTGTGAGAGTGAGAAAACCATTTAGCATCCCTCCCCAAGAAGGCATCCAGAGCATTACAGAGAAAATTACACCAGTAGTTTGTAACCACTCGGGAATAGGAGAATAGAGAAGATGGTGCGGACCCGCCCAGATATATATGAAAATTAAACTCCAAAAGTGGATAATCGATAATCTATGGCTATATATTGGTAAGTTGATATGTTTGGGTAAATAGTAATACATTAAACCCAAGAATGGAGT
>CANGZW010000067.1 GCA_947458405.1 Leptospiraceae bacterium | reverse complement strand
TATGTCAATCCATAGTTCTAAAATATTCGTGAAAATTTCATTTTTATCCTGGTCGGTTTTTAAATAATTGTTTCTTAATTCAAAATTAATTTTTTCTAACTTTTCTAATTCATCTATTTTATCAGGAGAGGAATCCATATATACTACTGATACCAATATCCCACGATATGTCATGATAATCTCGATGACATCCTGTAATAAAGTTTGAAAAGGAAGTCCATCCTTAAAACCAGAAATATTAAATTGTGATATTAATGAATTGATTGTAATACTATTATTATAAGTTTGATAGACTAAATCATTAGATTTTCCGGAGCTAATTAATTGATTATCAGTAACATTTTCAACTTTTTTTAAAAATTGTTCCATATTTTTTAATTCTGTTTCAATAACTTTATTAAACTTTTCTAAACCTACAATGTGGTTTTCATAATTTTCTGAAATTATTTTTACTTTTAGAGTACTTGATAACAATTGAGAAGATATATTTTTTGTCTCTTTGTATGACAGATCAGCTTTATGGAATTCTTCTCTAGTAATATTAGCAAATTCTAAAGATTTAGACGCAATACTCATGGATTTTTTACTTTTTTCTTGCAATCCTATAAAGCCCCTAACAATTGTTCTTGCAGTTTCCGTACTTTTTTGAGAGAGTTTTCCCATTTCAAGAGCAACCACAGCAAAGCCTTTTCCGTGTTCTCCAGCATGTTCAGCTTCGATTTCTGCATTTAAGGCTAAAAGACCGGTTTGTTCTGATATTTTCATTAAATCTTTTACCACAAAACTCAGGGTATTAAAATTTTGCCAGAGTTCTCTTAAGCTCTCATCAATCTCCCTGTTTTGATTGATTAAATAATCAATGGATTCATTAGCTTTTAATAAATTGTACGAGCCAATCTTTAATTCCCCTTCAAAAGCGATAGAAGAATCATATATGTTTCCGCTCAAAGTTGATAGCTCAAAACTTTTCACTTGCATAGCCTCTAAATCAAAAATAGCATCATAAGAAGCCTGAACTATTAATTCTGATATTTTATTGGAAGAGTGTGTGAGTTCTTTAATTTGAGAATTATTCTGAAGAATAATTTTAGAAAGCCCCGAAAGCTCTTTCATATTTTTTTGAACTCTAATAGAAGATGCACTTATAAGTCTAATTAGAGAGTTAATTGATACTAAAAAGAGGGATAAATTTTTGTAAGGTAAAAAGTTCCCAAACTTACCCTTAAATTTTATAAAATCAACAGTAAAGTCTCTGGCAGAAAAATTCTTTAAAAAATCAAATATAACTTCCATAAAAAGGAAAGAATTTACCTGTTCGGGAAATTTAGTTTTCAGATAGGAAATTATCTTTTGGATATTCATTTAATTATCTCTACTACTATCTTCGGTTAAATAGGGAGGAAAGAAAAGGAAAAGCGGGCGAGGGGACTCGAACCCCCGCCAGAAGCTTGGAAGGCTGCTGTGCTACCGTTACACCACACCCGCACTTTCAGCCAGATTCTTATTTTCAATGATTTCGTCAATTGAATTTGTTTTTACAACTTTTAGATTTTATGAAAATGGTTTGAAAGATGGAATTATCACTTTACCTTTTTTCCATATTGTTTAATATTACGTTTATGGATTTAAATGAACTGAATGATTATAGAAAATTTTGGTCTGATTATACTAGATATCAGGATACCTTAGCCCTACTCCACTGGGATTCAGAAGTGATGATGCCAGAACAGGGGAGAAATGAACGCTCCGAACAAATTGCCCTACTCTCTTCTCATGTACATAAAATGTATACCAGTAAACAATTTGACGATTTTATCGGTGAGGTTAAACTTCGTATACCAAGATTAGATCCCAATTCTATTCAATCCCAACATTTAATCAAAGAGATTGAAGTTTTAGAAAAAGAAAGAAATCGATCTAAAAAATTACCCGTTGAATTAGTAGAAGAATTTTCTAGAGTGACCAACCAAGCCCATGGGGTTTGGGCAAGTGCAAAAAAGAATAAGAATTTTGCTGAGTTTAAAGATGCACTCAAGAGAATCGTAGAACTCTCCAAAGAAACTGCAGAGTGTTACGGTTACAAAGAGGAGAGATACAACGGTCTATTAGAAGGCTATGAACCTGATACAAAAGCAGGTGATTTAGAAGAACTTTTTAAACATCTAAAAAATTCTTTGATTCCTATTGTACAGGAAGGTAAATCTTACCCAAATCCTTTTAAATCAAGCGTAAGTGCAGAATACCAAACTATTTTAAATAAAAAACTTCCCGAAATATTGGGATTATCTCAAGATGTATCACGATTAGATATTAGTCTCCATCCATTTTCAACAAGTCTTGGATCAAAAGACAAGCGTATTACGACTAGAATTTCAGAAGCTGATCCATTATCTTCAATTTTTAGTGTACTTCATGAAACAGGTCATGCACTATATGAATACGGCTTAGGGACTATGACAGAATTTCCCTCTCCCATATCACAGGCTTTGTCGTATGGAATACATGAATCACAAAGCAGACTCTGGGAAAATCAAATTGGTAGATCTAGAGCTTTTTGGAATTATTTTTATCCAATCATGTTGAAAGATTTTCAAATATATCATTATGATTTGCCTTTTGAAGACTTCTTTAAGTATGTCAATTCCGTTCAAAAAACTAAGATAAGAGTTGAATCTGATCAGGTTACATATAATCTTCATATTATTCTTCGATTTGAAATTGAAAGAGAATTAATCTCTGGAAATCTAGAAGTAGAAGAATTACCTTCTATTTGGAATGAAAAGATGAAAGAATTCTTTGATCTAAAGATTGATAATGATGCGGAAGGAGTACTACAAGATGTTCATTGGTCGGGTGGTTCTTTTGGATATTTTCCAACATATACTTTGGGAAATATTTATTCTGCACAATTATTTCATGGATTCTTTTCCTCTCACAATAATTTTTGGGATGATCTCGAAAAAAGGGGAGATTTTAGCAGTCTCCATAAATGGTTAAAAATCAATGTATGGCACCAAGGAAAATTGAGATCACCTAAAGAGTTAATTAAAGAAGCAACAGGAGCCAATCCAGATAGTTCCTATTTGGTAAAGTACCTGAAATCTAAAGTACAGGAACAGGATTAATGGAAACAATTGTCAAAAGATTCGAGGAGCTGAGTTATTTTGACAATTTAGCATTGCTTTATGTTTGTAGAGAAACCCCTCCCCATACACTTTCTCTAGTATTTCTCTGTGCAGATCCAAAGATTACTGGATCCATGCTTGGGTTATTAGACAAAAAAAGGAGGGATTATGTTTACACTCTTATGAGCCAAAATAAAGATAGCGATGATGCCATTCGAGAAAGTGCAAAACATGGTATTCTTTTAATTGCTGAAAATTTAATAAGTAGAAATTTAATATCCAAAGAAGGACAATTCTACTATGGAAAAGAAAATAATCGTTAAAAAATTAATCTTATCCTAAAAAATTCTTGTTAATTTGAAAAAAGTTTATCTAAACTCGATATGAGCATTGAGGATAAAAATAATTTAGATGAGAAATCTTGAAGCAACCAACAAACCAAACGAAAAAGAAATAACTGACTTACATATGATTGGAAAAGTCATTTCCTCTTTATTTCCACGTATTCCTGTATCAATGTATCATGAAAACGAGCAAACCCCAATACAGGTTATTTCCGCCAATCAGGAAGGATTGGTAATAAAGGGTACGGATAGGCTTGATGATGGAATTAGAATTCTAACTTTTACAAATAATTTTAGTCTTTATCATTTTTGGTTTGAGTTAATTCAGGGATCTAACAAAGACATAGAATTTTTAAAACCACTAAAGATGGTCATACGGGATGAAGCTAAAAGGGTTGAAAATCGGGTGGTTGTGACAAAACAAATTGAGTACAAACCATTTGTGTCCTTAATTACATCCACAGAATTTATATCGGGTAGATATGAAAAAATAAAATCTTTTACAGATTTAATTTGGGAAAAGGATTCAATAGAAATTAAAAATAAATACAATTCATGTATGATAAAGATTGGAGAAGAAGAAAATCTTAGATTAAAAATTTTAAAAAGTAATCCCAGACCTATTTTTTTAAATAAACCAGGAAAAATTGAACCATATAACACCGCTTTTTTTAATCCCGTTCTTTTTAAAGATCTCCTAAGTAATACCTACGATCCTGAACCTTTAATGGGTGCAGAAATTACGATTCCCATCCTCTATGGTAACAAAATTTTATTGGGATACATCCGTGTAAGTGCAAATGAAACCCTAGAAATGGAAGATTTTAATCAAATCAATTCTATCGCTTTAAATATAATGGAAAAAATAAATAAATGGGACGAATTAATCCTTCTAAAGGACAAGTTTGATATTTTAGATATTAGCTCCAATGGAATTGGATTTTTAGTTCCTTACACCGAAGAAAATACGATTATTTTTCAACAAGGTCAAATTTTATTTTTTGAAATCAATCTGGAAGAAAAGACTAAAATTCCAATGAAGGTTGTGGTTCGATATTCCTCTAAACAAGAAAACTCTGTCATAAGAATTGGTTGTGAATTTTATGATTTAACCCTAGAGGAAAAATCCAAAATTAAAGAGTACTCAAAAAATATAAATATTGCCTCCAAGACCTAAAGAAATAAAAGATAGTTAAAAACCCTCCCATTTTTTATATGGTCGAAAATAAGGAATACAATCCCCCATCCAATTTTTAAGGAAGGATTCCTTTCTTCAGGTTAGGGATTTCTACTTTTAGAGGAAAAAAATGAGTACTACCCAGTATAGTGATAAGTTATTAAGAACCAGAAATATAGGTATTTCTGCCCACATAGACAGCGGAAAAACAACACTCACAGAGAGAATTTTATTTTATACCAATAAAATCCATGCTATTCACGAGGTTCGTGGTAAAGATGGAGTTGGTGCAAAAATGGACAGTATGGATCTCGAAAGAGAAAAAGGGATCACCATACAATCTGCGGCAACATACTGCACCTGGCACAACAACAATGATGATATAGACTATTCAATCAACATTATTGATACTCCCGGCCACGTAGATTTTACAATAGAAGTAGAAAGAGCCCTCCGTGTATTGGATGGAGCTATTTTAGTGCTCTGTGGAGTTTCTGGAGTTCAATCCCAATCTATCACTGTTGATAGACAAATGAGAAGATACTCTGTTCCCAGATTGGCATTTATCAATAAATTGGATAGAGCCGGTGCTAACCCCTGGAGAGTTATTGACCAACTAAAAGAAAAGTTAAAACACAATGCAATTGCTGTTCAAATGCCAATTGGTTTAGAAGGGGACCACGTTGGAATTATTGATTTAATCATAATGAAGGCTATCTATTTTGAAGGTCCCAATGGAACTCAAGTGATTGAAAAAGAAATTCCTGCAGAGCTTTTACAAGAAGCTGAAAAAAGAAGAGAAGAATTATTGGATGCCGCCTCTCTTTGCAGTGATGAATTAACAGAAGCTATGTTAGAAGGAAATCCTACCGTTGCTCAAATTAAAGCAGCCATTCGAAAAGGTGCCCTGGAATTAAAAATTACTCCAGTCTTTATGGGCTCTGCCTATAAAAACAGAGGTGTCCAAAAGCTATTGGATGGTGTTACCGAACTTTTAGCCTGCCCTAAAGATGTTATGAATGAAGCCTTAGATATCAATAAATCAGAAGAAAAAATAATTCTTTCTTCTGATCCCGATAAACCATTAGTCATGCTAGCCTTTAAATTAGAAGATGGTAGATATGGACAATTAACTTATTGTCGTGTGTACCAGGGAAAAGTTCAAAAAGGGATGACGATTTATAATTCTGCTACCAACAAAAAACACAATGTGGGTAGATTGGTGCGAATGCATTCCAATGAAATGGAAGATATTACCTTTGCGGAAGCGGGTGATATTGTAGCCCTCTTCGGTATTGAATGTGCTTCTGGAGATACCTTTACTGATGGTCATCAAAAAGTCTCTATGACCTCCATGTTTATTCCTGAACCAGTTATTTCCCTTACCATTGAGGCTAAAGAATCCAAGCACCTTCCCAACTTAGCAAAAGCTTTAAATAGATTCACCAAAGAAGACCCCACATTCCGGACTGAGATTGATAAAGAATCCGGTCAAACCATCATTAAAGGAATGGGAGAACTCCACTTAGAAGTCTATATTGAAAGAATGAAAAGAGAGTATGGAGTTGAATTGGTAACAGGGGCACCTCAGGTAGCATACAGAGAAACGATTACTAAAAAAGCCGAATTCGATTACACTCATAAGAAACAAACAGGTGGTCAGGGTCAATTCTCCCGAGTGGCTGGATTTTTAGAACCAATTCCCATGGAAGAACACAAGGACTATGAATTTGTAGATAAAGTTGTGGGTGGTTCGATTCCCCGTGAATACATTGGTTCCTGTGATAAAGGTTTTAGAAGTTGCTTGGAAAGAGGTGCATTGATTGGATTCCCAATTATTGGTGTAAGGGCTGTTATTAATGATGGTGCTTACCATGATGTGGATTCATCTGATATGGCTTTCCAAATTGGAGCAAGATATGGTTTCCGTCAGGGATTCATGAAGGCTTCTCCGATTATCCTCGAGCCTATTATGAAGGTTGATTGTGAAGGTCCGGTTGAGTTTCAGGGAGCCATTCTTGGTTCTTTAAACCAAAGACGTGGTATGATCCTAAACACAACCGAGCAGGATGGGTACTGTAAAATTGAAGCAGAAGTTCCTTTAGCTGATATGTTTGGATATGCAACAATTTTGAGATCTGCGACTCAAGGAAAGGCTGAGTTTGCAATGGAGTTCTCCAGATACTCTCCAGTTCCAAAAAATATTGAACAAGAACTTACCAAAAAATACAAAGTCAAGCAGGATGAAGATTAAAATACTCTTTAATCTTAGCCCACTTAAAACCCCAGAATATTTCTGGGGTTTTTTTACGCCTTCACAGCCCCTATAAATCTAAGGGAAATTTAACTATTATTCCGAATATATTAATAGAATAGGCTGATTTTCCCATAAATGGATTTCCAAAAGACTGAAAATAAACGAAAAATTTTTATCCTTGATGATGAATCACTTAATATTCAATTACTTAAAAAAATATTAGGGATTAATTCGAATGAATTTTTCGGATTTACTTCCTGTAATACTGCCCTTTCTTTTTTAGAAAAAGAAGAGGTAGATCTTATATTATTAGATTTGGTCATGCCCGAAGAGAGTGGTCTGGAAGTATTAAAAAAAATTCATACAATCCCCATTCAAAATGGAATTCCTGTTATATTCATTAGTGCCAATCGAGACGTGGAAAATATCTCTGAAAGCTTTAGACTGGGAGCTGTAGATTATATAAATAAGCCCTTCCAAGCTGGAGAGGTTGTTGCCAGAGTAGAAAATCATCTAAAGATACATAAGCTCGAAAAAGAAAGACTCCTACATATCCAAGAAATTGAAGCCTCCAATAAAAAAATCAAATCCCTTTTGGATAAAGTAAAATTTGAAATCGATTTAGCGGCAAAAACTCAAAAGTTTTTACTTCCCGTAGATTTTGAATTAGAAGGAAAATTCTCACTCAAAAGTTATTACCTACCATACGCTCAAGTGGGTGGGGATTCAATTTTTTATAAAATTCAAAAAGACCATATTGATATATTTTTCGGAGATATTTCGGGACATGGACTTTCAGCGGCACTTATGAGTGGTATGGTTCTATTGTGCTTTAAGATGGCATCAGATCAAAATTTAAGCCCGGATCAATCTTTGTATTACATGCACAATTTATTATCACCTATCATTAAAAGTCATCATCTTTCGGGAATTTTCTTTAGATTTTATCCAGATACTATGGAGATAGAGTATAGCTATGCTGGTCATCATGAGATATTTTGTATTTCAAATGAAAAAATTCGAACTTTAAGCGGTAGTGGAACTTTCTTGATTTTAATGGAAGAACCAATATTTACTAATTATAAAGGTAAACTAAAACAAGGTGATAGAATCTTATTTTATTCGGATGGAGTCATTGAAAATTTTAATGAAGCAGACGAAATATTAGGAATGGATAATTTTTTAAATATCATTAAATTTAATATAAGAGTCCCGGATAATATTTTTCTAAATAAGGTTATTGAAGATGTGTTACATTTTTCCAGTAATACACCTAACGATGATATGACAATGCTTTTATTTTCAATAAAATAATTAGACTTTTATCAAGAGAAGTCCATCTCCCACAGGAAATAAAGTTCTATTCTTGTGATTATTAATTACTATTTCCCAAAACTTTTGAATTGCTTTATCAGATGGTTTTTTATGTATCTCTGGCATCAATCTGCCATGCCATAGGACATTATCAATTAAAATTAAAGTGTCTTTTTTCATTTTTAATGGAAGTGTTTCTATTAACTCAGGGTAACATATTTTATCACAATCAATAAAAATTAAATCAAAATCTTTAAAAGATTCTGTCTTTCTGCACTCATCTAAAATATGAAGATTTTTTAGTACTACATTTTGATTCTTTGAGATGTACTTCTTAATAAATTTATCTGCTGTTGCGATACAGACTGGATTTCTTTCCCAGCTTTCAATATATATAGATGATTTAGATGACAATATCCAAAGAATAGAATAACCAATTCCTGTTCCTAACTCTAGAACATTGGCGGGTTTTTCTTTTTCTATTAGATATTTTAACACCTCTCCTGTGGCTGGAGATAGAATGGGAACTCTCATAGTTAGAGCCAATTCTTCCATTTCCTTAAATTGAATATCTGGCCTGTTGGTTAAATTTTCATGAATGAATAATTCTAAATTACTCTTATAAATACTTTCAAATTTTTTCATAATAAGATTTTTTTGGATGTGTTTCTAATTTCTAAACAATTCATGGATGTAAATACCAGAAAAATGGAAGTATACCATGTTAAAACTCTTTTACATTCTAATCATTACTTTGATGGCAACTCCGGTTTTTTCTCAAAATTTAAACTCTGTCCCCACAAAATCTGAAATTACATTTGATATAGATACTAGATTTGGACCCGCCAAAGGGGTTTTTAAGAAAAATTCAATCTCTGGGGTAGATTTTGCCTCCAAGAAAGCCAAGGTAGAGATAGATGTGGAATCAATAGATACCGGGATTGGATTGAGAGACAAACATTTAAAAAATGAGGATTTTTTTGATGTTTCCAACCATCCTAAGGCATATTTTGAAGTTCTTTCTCTCAAGGAAACCGCAGCAAATTCATTTATCTTATCTGGAAAATTGACGATAAAAAAGATAGAAAAAGTATATGAGATTCCTGTAAAGAGTGTGGAGACAGATGAAAATATCCAATACTCAGGATCAGTTGATATAAATCGTAAAGATTTTCAAATAAATTACGATAGTGTCATTAATCCGATTCAAGATATTGCAAAGGTAAAATTCTCAGTATTTTTCGAAAAAAAAGGAAAATAAAATGAAGTATTTAACAATCCTATTTCTTATCCTATTACTTTCTTTTCCAGTATTTTCAGAGAGTAAATTGGCAAAAAAAGGAAAGGTTTTTATAGCTAAGCTATTGTCTATTGAAGAAGATAAAAATAGTAAAAAAGACTCTTTTTTACTTCCACAATCTTATTGGGATTATTCTAAAAAAAATCGAACTGGTGCAATGGAAGAAGATTTGGAAGATTTAGAAAACAATGAAGAAGAACATGATAACGAGGAACTAGAAGAAGATCTTTAAGTAATCTTCATGAAACTTCTACTAAAGGGGATAGTTAGACTTTTAACTTCAATACTATCTCCCATTGTTGAAGAATTTTTAAAACTTTCCGTAGCTAGGGGAATTGTAGTTAGCTTTGGAATGAGTATAATTTTTGGATCATTCGTTTTATATTTTTTTGAAAATGGAAAACTGTCCTACATTAATTCCCTCTACCTATCTGCCTCTGCTTTTTGTGTAACAGGTCTTACACCAATCCCTATAAGCTCATTAAGTATTCCCAGTCAAATACTTTTACTTTTTTTTATACAAATGGGTGGCTTGGGTATTATCGTTGTTACCGTCTTAATTGGTTTATTGGTTATCAATAATCTATCTCGAAATACAAAATTACATGATTTTATTACTGAAGTTATTGATGTTGATACCAAAAATATTGAAAAATTCAATCAGGAAACTAAATTCGATAACTCTAAAATTATTCGAGTAATTATATCAATTTTAAATATTACTGTTACAATTGAAGGTCTGGGATTTTTAGCATTGTACTACACACTTCCAGAAGTTGATCATATTAATAGATATTTTTTAGCTATATTTACTACAATTTCTGCTTTTAATAATGCTGGATTTTCACTACTTGATGATATTACATTTATCACTCATGAACCCATTCCCCAATTAATTATTTCTACTCTAATTATTATAGGAGGTATAGGATATCCTGTTATAATTTTTATAGAAAAGTTTTTTTTACACATAATTAAGAGGATATTTTCTAAATTAGAAATTTATGGAGAAACCTATGTAATGAGAACTGCAATACAAGGAAAAGAACCTTCTCCATTGTATATATTATTAACGAAAATTACATATTATAGTGAAACTAGAATAGAAGATTATAATTTATCTTTAACGGGTGAATCAAATAGAGTACAGACTAAAATTATTCTATATGGAACTCTTTCTTTGATATTACTGGGTCTTTTTTTAATATTATTAATGGAATTTAACAACCCTAATACTATTGGAAATTTTTCAATTGTAGACAAAATTTCCAATTCATTATTATTATCTGTATCCTGTAGAACAGCAGGTTTTAATACATTTACAATTGCTAATATAAATGACCCGACACTTGTTTTGATTTGTTTATTGATGTTTGTAGGTGGTGGTCCTCAGGGAACAGCTGGTGGAATAAAAATTACAACATTTGTGATTTTGGCGAAATATCTTATCAATGTATTAAATTCTCAAGGACATGTCGATTTTTCTGGTAATACAGTTTCAAAAAAATCAGTAGCCATGAGCACCAGACTTTATTTCTTAGCAACCTCTTCATTAGCTACGATTGTATTACTTTTATCCTTTATCAATGGTAATAATAATATACTACAAAGTATCACTTTTGAGGTAATATCTGCTTTCTCAACAGTTGGTTTGAGCCTGGGATTAACTTCCACTTTAGGTGATTTAGAAAAAATAATTTATGTACTCTTAATGTATATAGGAAGAATAGGAATTTTTACAGTTTTGATTGCTATTACAGGAAACACAGCCACGAGCTTTGAAGATGATGATGGCTTAAAGATTCAAGTGGGATGATGCTGTTCAGCTACATGTATTTTACTTCCAATATAAGTTGCAATTAGGGTTGCAACAATAGCCATATACCCAACATATTCATAATTACTCATACTTCCATCAGAATTTTTAACTAAGATTATACCTGAAATACTAGAAGCAAGACCGGATGCAATTTGCTGAAAAGAAGAATTCAAACTCATAAACCCTCCTCTATTCCTTGGTAATACAGATCCTGTAATAATTGCTAAGGCAGGTATAAATCTTCCAGAGACCAAAATAAAAAATAAAGTGGATACTATCAGTGCCTGATACAATGGAACTTGGGGAAGATTAGTTATAAGATAGATAGGAATAGTAGAAAGAACTGCAATCGTTGCAAATACTTTATATTTTCCATACTTATCCGCTAAAATTCCTATTATTCTTGCTGTAAATATAGTTGCCCCTCCACCAAAAAAGTACAAATAGGATAAATCTTTTTCTGAAACTCCAACATTTGAAACCATATATGGACTGATAAATGGTATTACACTAAATCCTGCAAACATCATCGATATAATTAAAAAAAATGCTTTTAAGTGATTTGTGTCTTTCAAAATTATCTTATAAACTTTAAAAGCACTGTGATATTCATTTTTTTCGAGATGAGTTCGAATGCTTGGCATTATGAAATGAGAAAGAATAAGTATTACTGTAGAGAAAAATGAAAGTCCCCAAAATGGAGCACTCCAACTATTATACTCGGTTGCCAAAAATAGACCCAAGGGAACTCCTGCTACGGATGCAAAAGAAAATGCTGACATTATAATACCGGAAGCCTTTCCCCTTCTCTCATAAGGTATGACGTCTCCTACTATTGAAAATACCATAGCCCCCAAAATTCCCCCAAATGCTCCTGAAACGATTCTCGCAACTAAAAGTGTATTATAATCGGGTGACATGGCACTTAAGTATGTACCCAATACAAATCCCAGATAGGATGTATTTAAGACTGCTTTTCTATCAAATCTATCAATAAAACCAGTTCCTAGAATACCAGCTATACCCGCACTAAATGTATAGGAAGATACAATAAACCCAAATTGTTGCGGATTTATAGAGAAAACTTGCATAAATCTCGGGCCAAGTGGCATTATTATTACGAAGTCCAAAATATGTGTAAATTGTATTCCCGCTAATAAGAATAACAACTGCCATTCTTTCAGTACTTTTTTTTCTGTAGGTTGATTCATTAAAAGATTCCTTCAGAGTCATCATGTTTAGGGGTATCTTTATTTCTACCAAAGGATTCTTTGGAAGAAGTACCTTCTGAATTTTTTTGAAGGTATTCGATTTTACCCTCGGCATCTTTTAATCTATCCGCACATATTTTCTTAAGTTCCATACCTCTCTCAAATGCTTTGATCGAGTCTTCTAAGGATAAAGATTGTCTCTCTAATTTTTCTGCAATTTTTTCTAACTCTTCGAGAGCTTCTTCAAAGGTGATTTTTTTTTCTGTTTTACTCATTTTTTCCTTTTACTTCTGCGATTAATTTTCCTGTTTCCAGGATTATCTCAATTTCTTGATTTAAATCAACCTCATGAATAGATTTGATAACTTTTTTATTATTATTTCTAACAACACTATAACCTCTTTTTAATGTTCCTAAGGGAGAAAAATTATCTATTCTCTCCTGAGATATTAAAAATTTATTTTTAGTATTTTCCAATAAAGATTTTATATATATATTTATATTATCAAATCTCTGAAGTCGTGAAGATTTTTGTGTAATACTATTTTTACCTAATAAGAATATATTTTTTATTTTTTCATCTACAATTTGATATCTGTCGTACAGCATATTTTGAGGCTCAATAAATACTCTTGAATTAATTATCTTTAAAAATTTATCTCGTTCAGTTTTATTTTTTATTTCTAGAGAATTCAATAATCTATTTTGTAAATCCTCTAAAATGTTTTGAATATTTATGAGAGAAGATACCGCTAATTCTGCCGCAATACTAGGGGTTGATGCATAATCGTCAGCTGCAAAATCAGATAATAGTGAATCTATTTCATGTCCTACAGCAGATATTATAGGTACTTTAGAATGATAAAATGCCATAACAACTTCTTCATTGTTAAAAGCCATTAAATCTTCTGCACTACCGCCTCCTCTTCCTGAAATTATAACATCAACTCCCCATGATGGATTGTTCAATTCTCTAATAGCAGAAATAATGGATGAGGGAGCAAGCTCTCCTTGAACCAAACAGGGAGATATTAAAATATTTACATTTTTTGATACAGTTCGTATGACTCGAATTATATCCTGAACTGCCGCTCCATTCATGGCGGTTGCAATACCGATTGTTCTGGGAAATCTTGGAATGGGCCTTTTTCTAGATTCATCGAAAACTCCTAATGCGTTTAATTTTTGCTTTAGTTGTTCTATCTTAAAAAGTATATCTCCTTTTCCAAGTTCTTCAATGGATTGTACTGTAATCGATGGGTAACTTCCGGGTTCATAAAAACTAATCGACCCTGTTACTTCCACTTCCATACCATTTTCTAAATTTCTGCCTTTATAATTTTTTTTATGATTAATGAAAAAAGCACAATTTAGAATACTCATCTTATCTCTAAGTTTAAAATAAGTGTGACTATTTCCTGATGAATTTAAATTGGATATTTCCCCTACTACTTTAAATCTTTGTAACTCAGAAATAATGGAAATTTTATTTTTTAGAATTCTATTTACATCACTAACAGAAAATGGTTTTGTGATGATTGGATTCAAACAATCTCTCCGGATTCTTCCTCAATTAAAGGTTTATATTCTTTTTTGTAATACATCCAAAAATCCCACAAAATAACGATTATTGTGACTGTAACGGGACCGATAATTAAGCCAATAATTCCAAATTCCTGAATACCACCTAATAGAGATAAAAATAGTAAAAAAGGATGAATATTTAATTTTTTATCCAACATAGTTGGTTTGATGAAATTTTCTAAAATCATATAAGATCCAAAACTAAAACTCATTAGAAGAATTCCGGTAATTAAATTACCTTCATATATTAAAACATATAATCCTGCGGGAAGCCATACCACTGCTGTACCTATAATTGGAATCAAAGAAAAAAAAGCACCAATGCTTCCATAAAGAATAGGATTTGAGATGCCTGAAAAAAATAAGATGAGTCCCAAAATAAAACCTTGTAATACAGAAACAATAAAATTTCCTTTTAGTACTGCTTTAACTGCATCTAAAATTCTATACATGATTTTCTCTTTAATTTCTTCAGAAATATGCATATTAGAAACCAAAAATGATTCTATTTTATATCCATCCTTATACATAAAAAATAATAATATAAAACTAAAAATTGTATTACTAAAAAATTCAATTGGAACTTTAATTCCACCTAATAGAATGGATGTTGCATTACTTAAAAAACCATATAAACTATCAACATTTAATATATCACCATAATTATTTACGATTTCTCTATAACTTGACGGTAACTGAACCCAAAAAAATTCTGTATCGGTTAAATAATCTGTTATAATAGAAAAATTCATTAAAAATGGTAATATTCTATCTTCTGATAAATTGACTCGTAATACAAATAGTAGAGACAAAAATTCACTCAATAGTGTACTTGTTATAAATACCAAAGGAAATACAATTGTTAAAAGAACCAATATTATCATCAAATAAGGAGCGCTATGTTGAAAAGATTTCTTTAGTTTAAATTTAATTCGAAGATAGTAATCTCTTGAGCCAAGATAAAAAATTAATGATATAAATGCAGACCAGAAAAAAGATTTAAAAACTATAAATAAAAATACCAATGCTCCCAATAAGAATGTGGTCAGTAAAGCTAATATAAAATAGAAATTTTTATCATCTCTCATTTTTTAATAACCGGATTGTTTTTTTAAAAATAACTTTACAACCGATCCCCTCTCTAAAGGATCAATTACTATAGAAATAATTTTTTTCATTTGGCTTTCTGCAATTATTAGAATTTTTTTATCTTTCTTTTCTTTCTGTAATATCCTCCAATCTAAGGCTTTTAAAAAAACTTCATAGTAGGTCAATAGTTCATCGATAGACAGACTTGATTCAAAAACTGTAGATGTTTCAATACTTTCATAGCCAAATTTTTTAATATCAGTTGATAACAAGAGTTTACTTCCATCAGGAACAAAACCCGTTATGATATTTTTTGGAGCGGAGATCGGTGAGTTAATAACAGTAAGATTATCATAAACTAAAATTTCTTCTGCATCTATCACTTGAAAAAAAACTATGAAAAAAAATAAAAAATATCGTTTGAATATTGCCATACATTCTATTCTTTAAAAAAACTTTAACAGGGCAAGAAATTTTATTTTAATTCTCATTGAAAAAAATATTCTGAGTATTTACAATTTTCATGCGAATATTCAGAATATTTTGCTTGAATATAATTCTATTGAATTATGCTACTTTTTTATTTGTAATTTTCTCTTTTTTATTTTCTGCAAATGAATCAAATCGAACACTCGAAGCAATTACCTTGTACTTTTGACGATTTGTTCCATCCTGTGATTTCCATCTTTCCTGTCTCAAAGTTCCGATAACAGTAACCATCTTTCCTTTTTTTAAAAACTCCGAACAATTATCTGCTAACTTATCCCAAGTTTCTACATCAATATAAGAAACATCCCCGCTACCATTCGAATCTGATTCGGATGTTTTTACATAGTGATTAATTGCTATAGAAAAAGTAGTAATCGATTTTCCATTGTTAATTTTTTTAGTTTCAGGATCGGAGGTTAAGTTTCCATCCAAAATTGTATAAGCCATATTCTTCATAATTTTTCTCCAGTAATTTTTTGTAAGGTTGAAAGATTCTCTTCACCTTCAATATATATATTTCTCAAAAAGTATAAAACTGTTTGATTTTTTTTATTTTTTTTCATAAATATACATCTTTATAAAAATTCTTACAATTAGGTGAAATTAACGGTAATTTATTTTTTATAATTAGTTTATCTTCACTCTAATTTATATGGAACTAAGTGAAGAACAAAAATTAATCATCAATGAATCCTCAAAATACTTACAAATCATCGCCGCAGCTGGTAGTGGAAAAACATTTACATTGATAGAGCTAGTGTACAACTTAATTAAAAATTCTAAATTTCCAGAAGAAAAAATATTATTGATTACATTTTCAAAAAAAGCCGCAAATGAGATACACGAAAGATTAATTAAAAAAATAGGAAATAATAAAGTTAAAGTTTATACTTTTCATGCTTACTGTCTCAGGATTATTTCAATTTATAATACCAAATATTCAAAAGATCTTAAGATAATTTCACCAGAAGAAAAATCAGCATTTTATAAAAAAGAATTGATTAATGAAAAATTATTGGTTGGTGGAATTCCATATGATCTTTTGTTATCAACTAAAAATCCTTACTTACAACGTTTATTTCCGGAAATTTATAATAAGATAGAGCTAAACTATTTAAAATTTAAAGGAATAAATAATTTACTAGATTTTGATGATTTGGTCAATATCTATATGAAAGGGTTAGAGCAAAATGAAGACTGGGCTTTAAAAGCAAAAATGGAAATAAGTTATGTTATTGTAGATGAATTTCAAGATACTGACTTTATTCAATTAAAGTGGTTACAATTAATTAATCCCGAAAAATTAACTGTTGTAGGAGATGATTGGCAGGCAATTTATGGATTTAGAGGTGCAACTACAGAACCTTTTTTGAATTTTGAAAAATTCTTTAATCCTGTTAAAAAGTTATATTTAACAATGAATTATAGATCTGATATAAATATTATTAAAACATCGATTATTCCAATAAAATACAATAAATTTAATATTAAAAAAGATGTAGTACCATTTTCAACAAATAATGGTAAGGTTGGTATTATAAAAATAAAATCGGATCAAGATTGGTTGAAATTTAAAAATATACTTTTAGAAAATGACAAGAATAAGATTTTAGTGAGAGCAAATTATAGAATCAAAAAGTTAGTATCTTTAGGTTTTCCCGAATCTCAGATTTCAACTATTCATAAAGCTAAAGGATTAGAATTTCCTACTGTTATTTTAGATTTAAGTGAAGGATGGAGTGGTGGTGAAAAATTTGAAGATATTGATTTTGAGGAAGAAAGAAGAATTCTCTATGTATCAATAAGTAGGGCCAAAAATAAAATATTAATCATAGGAAAAGAAAACTACGGAGAAAAAAATATAGAATCAATATTCTATGATTATTTTAAGTAAGGGGATTTTAATTGATTCTTTTCTAATTGACAATAAATCAATATTTTTTTATTCAAACTAATATATGAGGTTTTATAAAAGATTTAAGATAAAAAAAATAATCAATGTATTACTATATTTAAATATACTATCTTTAGAATTTTGCCCCATCATAAAATCCATTTATCAATTTGAAACAAAAAATAAGGATACTATCTCAAGAAGAGAAGCTCAAAAAATAATTATAGATAGCTTGGGTTTATATCTATACAACTGTAATAATGAAAATAGAAGAACGGGTATAGCTGTTTCTTGGGATCCGATTTTATCAGCTAAACCTTGTTCTGCTGGCTACCTTTCTCTAAATAATACTACTATTGTATATTGTTATGAAAAATTATTTCTAGATAGATCTAATATTGAATCCTGTAGTCTATTGCTAATGGTTGGTTCATGTAGTGAATCAACTTGGCAGACAGAAATGGCCGTAAGTTATAAATATTGCCTAAACACTCTTAAACTAGAAAATTATATTACTCTTTTTAAAGTTTTATAAATATTTATTATTTTATAACTTTGTAATTTCTGCTCCAAAGGGGAGTAAACCCACAATTGCAATTTTAAAGTGTTGAATTCCAAACGGTATCCCTATTACTGTTAAGCATAATAATAGACCGGTTATTATATGCACGGAGAAAATAGCCCAACCCCATAAAATTATCCAAATTATATTTAAGAGTAAACCTCCCACACCAAATCTTCCTGGGCTTACTGATTTCCCAAAAGGAAAAAAAACAAACCATCCAATTTTAAAACATTGAAATCCTAGTGGTAATCCAATAATTGTAATACATAATAAGAAGCCACCCAATAACCACATCAATGAACCATGAAAGCCGCCAAATATTACCCAGAGTAAATTTCCAATTAATCTCATATTTATCCTTTTTTATTATTGTTTTTAGAATAGAGAGTCTAAATTCTTATTTTTACAAACCTTAGATTATATTTCAAGGTATTGTTTATATGTAGGGAGAAAAAATTGAAAGATATTATTTTAAGAGAACAAAAAATATTATCCATTATTGAAGAAGTAATGGAGTATTTAAAAATAACTCAAAATAAAATTGATTTAATAATAGAAAAAAAGGGTGAAATTGATCTTGTTACAGAAGCAGATAAGGGCTCTGAGAAAAGATTAATAGATTTTATAATAAAAAATTTTCCTCTAGACTCAATCTTAGGAGAAGAGGGTTCCAATATAAAAGGCTCCTCCAATTATAAATGGATTATTGATCCATTAGATGGTACTACAAACTATGCACATCAAATTCCACTCTATGCAATTTCCATTGGAATTGAAAATCTAGAGACAAAAGAAATCGAGTTTGGGCTAATCGCACTCCCGGTTTTTAATGATATTTATACTGCCAGAAAAAATAATGGAGCCTTTAAAAATAACTCAAAAATTACTATTTCTAATACCTCAAAATTAATAGAATCCTTAACTTGCACTGGATTTCCCTATAATCGAAAAGATGAAATTGAGAGATTATTTAAAAATCTTAAAATATTTTTACTCAATACTAGGGGAGTAAGGAGAACCGGATCTGCAGCTTTAGACTTAGCTTGGGTAGCAGATGGTAAATTTGATATTTTTTATGAAACCAATTTAAATCCTTGGGATATGGCGGCGGGGGCGATTATTATCAAAGAAGCAGGTGGAATTATAAGTAAAATGGATGGCTCTGAATTTGATGTTTATTTTCCAGAGATACTCGCTTCCAATTCTATCTTACACAGTGAAATAATATCGAAATTGCAATTATAGAAAATCTACTTGTTTATAATTTTAATTGATTAGTTTTTCCCTTTTCTTTCAAACAATATTTTTAAGGATGACTTTTTAGGAGAATATTTATGGCAAAAGCTATTTTTACAACAACCCAAGGAAACTTTACATTAGAACTTGATACAATAAAAGCACCCATCACTACGGGAAACTTTATTAAACTTGCAAAAGAAAAATACTATGATGGATTAATATTTCATAGGATTATAAAAAATTTTATGATTCAAGGTGGATGTCCTAAAGGTAATGGCACAGGGGGACCAGGCTACAAAATACAAGATGAGTTTCATCCTGATTTACGTAATACAAAGTACACTATTTCAATGGCAAATGCAGGACCGAACACAGGTGGTTCTCAATTTTTCATCAATGTAAAAGATAATACATACCTTGATAATAAACATGCTGTATTTGGTACGATTTCAGAAGGTCAGGATATAGTAATGAAAATTTCTGAAATACAAACTTCATATGGAGATAAACCTGTTGAAGATGTAAAAATAACAAGTATAAACATACTGGATGAAAATTGATGAAATAAAATCTAAATGGAGTTTTGGTGTGGGAATTTTCCTTGTGATTATTTCCGCACTAGGCTTTTCAGCTAAATCAATTTTTGTAAAACTTGCTTTTCAAGAAACACCCAATCCCATTTTAATTTTAACTTTGAGAATGATTTTTTCTATTCCCTTTTTTATCTTGGGAATATTTTTTCAAAGGATGAATCTTCCTAAAGATAAAAATTTATACTTTCAAATCGTACTATATGGAATACTAGGAAATTATATTGCAAGCATTTTTGATTTTTATGGCTTGGAGTATATAAGTGCAGGACTTGAGAGAATTATACTTTTTACCTATCCCACAATTGTTGTAGTACTATCCTTTATTTTCCTAAAAAAACCATTACATAAAAAAGAAATTATTTCCTTGTTTCTAACATATGGAGGTATATTTTCAATTTTTTTAGGAGAGGGAGTTTTGTTGGATAAGAAAAATATAATCGGAGTTATTTGGGTTTTTCTGGCGGCTATCGCTTATTCCGGTTTTCTTATAGGTAGTGGAAATATAATTCCAAAGATGGGAGCTGTTCTCTATACCTCTATGGCTATGACAACTGCCTCAGTAACTGTTATTTTTCATTATATAATTGTATTTCCTATCCAAGGATTATTTAATAATTCATCTCGTATTTATCTTTTAACATTTTTAATGGCAATTATATCTACTGTAATACCTGTATTTTTACTTTCACAGGGTATCAAAAGAATTGGTTCATCAAAATCAGCAATTGTGGGCTCTGTTGGTCCCGTCTCTACATTGGTGTTAGGGAATATCTTTTTAAATGAACCGATTCATATTTCAGAGATTTTTGGGACAATTGTTTTGATATCAGGGGTACTTTTGGTAAGCACTGCAAAGAAAGAGGAAGGTCTTGAAATAAAGTGATTCCTTTGAATTTACAATTCAAAGGAATCTAAATAAAGATAGATAAAAATTAATAAGATCTAACACATCTTAAATATAATTTTGTATCCTTTTTTACTTTTTCAGTATCTCCAAATCCGTTCAAAGAAAAATTTACAGCCTGGGCTACTTCTCCAGTTAAATCTGTAACTTCTGAGGTTGAGCTCCAATATTTTTCATCAGGAATATTTGGAAAGGTTTGGTATGTTGCAACTCTACCTAGGGTTGACAGAGCCACCAGTTCAATAACAGTAGGAACTCTCCAAGAGCCAGCTGTAACCGATCCCGTTGAAACTCCTGTTGTATCTGTGCTACATGATACATATGCAGTTACATTTAAAGTTGTGGATGTAGTTGCAGAATTTAAAATAGGCACTAGCTCAAGGGAATTACAGCTATTGGAAGCAGTATTACAATAAGTATGCTGTGTAGCACCATATTTCAAATCAATAGGAGTAAAATTGGTAGGAGAAGAATTTCCCTGGCAATCATTATTTGCTGATCTATAAGACTGACCCTGAGCACATCTTTTCCATTCTAATCTTGTACCGGT
>CANGZW010000066.1 GCA_947458405.1 Leptospiraceae bacterium | reverse complement strand
TATACTTCAGAAACTATACCAGGTCTGTAACCCGACTCTAGTCCCTCATGTATTGACCACTCTCCAGCAACACCTCTAACTTGCAACCCCTTTTTATACTTTTTTCCAACTACCTCAGAAAAAAATTAAAGATTTCCCTTCTCTATAGATTTCTAATTGTATATTCTTGCAGTCGATTGGTGATTATTTATTATAAATTCTCTTATTAATATTGATTTAACTTTAATTGGATATAACAATTCGATCCTTCTCTAATGATATATTTAACATTTGTAGTACATAAATAATTTTTAATTTAACCGTACTACATTTATTTAAAATTATCAATTAAAAGTAATAAATTTTGTAAATATTCAGCACTTTTACTACTTTTTATGGAGCAGATTTTCTCGAGGAATAATTCCTAATAATTTTTAAAAGGTTTATTGGATATAATTTAAGAATCTTTCAAAATAATGTATTTTAAAGAGTTACAGCTTTTGTTATATTGTCTTATTAGCTATTTCTTCATATTTTTTTTCATTAACTATTTTTAAGGAAATATTCATTATATAAAATTTGTTTATGATCAGGATGATATTTTAATAATTTTTAAGTTTTAATATCGATTACGAATTATTTTAAGTCTAAACTGGGATATTTCATTTTATTTTTTATTGGAAGTAAAAAAAATATACTTTTTAAATCGAATGAATTCTTGAGTATATAATAGAATAAATTTAGGAATTTTAAATTAAAAAAATCTAAAAAAAGGGACTTTTTGACTTATGAATAATAAGAATAATAATTTTGTTTCTCATCCATGGCACGGTATTTCTCCCGGCGATAAAGTACCAAATGAGGTGGACGCATTTATAGAGATGTTACCTACTGATACAGTTAAGTATGAAGTAGATAAAGAAAGTGGCTATATACGCTTGGATAGGCCCCAAAAATTTTCTAACCATTGCCCTTCCCTCTATGGATTTATCCCCAGAACATACTGTGGAAACAAAGTAGCTGAATTTAGTAGTCAAAAAACATTGAAAAAAGAGTTAAAAGGGGATGGTGACCCCCTTGATATTTGTATCATTACATCCAGCCATATTTCACATGGTAATATTTTAATGACAGTTGTTCCTATTGGTGGAATTAGAATGATTGATAAAAATGAGGCTGATGATAAGATTATAGCTGTTTTAAAGGGCGATACAATTTTTGGACATATGAAAGACATTCATCATTGTCCTGCAGAACTAATTGATAAACTTAGACATTACTTTTTGACCTACAAGGTAATGCCTGATGATGAAAATCCCGTAGTAGAAATAACCGGGGTGTATGGAGCAGATGAAGCCCGACAAGTTATAAAACTTTCCTTAAAAGACTATGAGGATAATTTTATCCAATAATGATTTTTTTTCATATGGAGCCCAGAAGGCTTCTTTTTAGATGTTTAACAACGCTTGTGGTTGCCTTTTTATTTGATATTTCTGCTAAGGAACCGCAGGTAATTAACAGAATTGATATGGATAATCCTTATCTTTTGGACAGTTTTACTGAAGACATAGAAACTAATTTGGCAGATTGGAGCCTGGATAAAATAGAGAAATATGCCACTTCCAATAACCCACTTTACTTGGCAGAAAAACAAAATATTAGTATAATTAGGGGTGATGTTATATCAGCTGCCTTATATCGTAATCCTATTTTCAATTACCAGGCTCAATTTTTACCCATCAATGGAGCTACATCTGTATATAATCCCATAACGGGATATTCTAATTCAGGGGGTCCTCCTGAATTTGCTCCTGCGATAACGCAAGATTTTGATGTAGGTGGCGTAATTGAACAAAGAACCCAAGTGGCTAAGAAAGCATTTTTAGCCCAAATCGCAAGTTTTCAAGATTTTGATAGACTATTTCGACTTAGACTCCGCCAAAATTATTGGTTGTATCTTTACGTTTCAGAGTTAATAAATTTCCAAAAGGAATTTTATTTAAATTACAATGATCTTCTCAAATTAAATAAATTTAGGGCAGAAAAAGGAGACATTTCTCCTCTTGAATATGATCGTTTGATTTTAGAAAGAATTAGAATTGAAAAAGATTACAAAGATTCAGAGATATTGAGAGCACAAGTAGCAAAAGATTTAAGATTTCTCATAGGTATTTCTCCTAAAAATCAAATTTTAGTGCTGAACGGAAAGTTGAAATTCTTTTCCACGAAAGACTTGGGGTTAAACCTCTTAGATTTTAATATTGAAGACAGACCTGACCTAAAATCTCTCCAATTAAATGTAGCAAAAAACCGTTTAAACATTGAATTAAAGAAAAAAGAAGGGGGCTTGGCTCCTTTTTTAAACTTGGGGGGAGAGGTAAGACACAAGGGAAATGAAACCTATGCGGGTATGTTTGCAACCGTCCCTTTAAAGGTCTTTGATAGAAACCAGGGGGAAATTGTAAAAGCAGAGGAACAATATAAGAAAAGTGTATTGGAATTAGAGTCTAAAAGAAAACAAATATACGCTGAAATTAGAGCAGCAGTTAGAGAATTGAATGCAAGAGAAGAACTTTTGAGTAGCTATGAAACCATAAATTTAATGGATAAAAACAAAGAAGTTCAAGGCAAATTTAGAACCGCTTATATTAGAGGAGCCTCCAATCTTGTAACATTTTTAGAGGCTGAGAAAAATTATATCACTGTTTTAAAAGGATACTATGAACAATTATATTTGTATTACAATGCGATTGAATCTTATAAAGCATCGATCGGACAACTAGGTAATCTGGATGAATAATGAATTAAATTCAAAGCTACCAAAAGATAAAAAACTAATCATCTATTGGTCTTTAGCAATAATTTCTATTTTATGGGGAGGTTATTGGGTTTTTAAAAAAGTGACAAAAAAAAGTCAAGATGAGTCTTCTTCTATAATTTCTCCTATCAATAGAATAAAAATCCCCCCTGATGTTTTGAAATCACATCCTTTAGGTTTTACAAAACTTCGAGAACGTGGGTTTTATGAGGAAATTGTATTACCTGGAAAGGTTTCTTTTGATTTAGAAAGAATGGCAAATGTGGGCTCTAGAGTCCCCGGAAGAGTAAATAAAGTATACGTAAAAGAGGGAGATATGATCAGTCATGGCTCTCCTCTTGCAGTAATTTCAAGTATTGAATTAGGAACGGCACAGGCTGATTATCTGAAATCTAGAGCACGTTTAGAAGTTTTAAAATCTCAACTTGACAGAGCCAATGATTTATTTGAACAGAAAATTATTTCGACTAAAGAATTTGAAATGACCAATGTAGAATTCAGAACAGTTAAAACTGAAATGGAGACTAGCCTAAATTCTCTTTTGGTATATGGCTTAAATAAAGAAGAAATTGCTGAATTGGAAAAGGGTAAATTAGCTCCGAGTATGCTCACTCTTAGGAGCCCAATCGCAGGAACAGTAACTGAAAGAAAAGCAGTGAATGGACAATCTGTATCTACAGAAGAAAATTTATTTATAGTTGCCAATCTCACAAGACTTTGGATTATTTTAGATGTATATGAGAAAGACTTATACTCTGTTAAATTAGATGTTGAAGCGAATGTTTTTACTCTTGGGGACAGACCTGAAACAGTTAAGGCTAGAGTAGCTCATGTAAGCGAAATTATTGATCCTGTAAAACACACTGCAGAAATTAGATTGGAAGTAGATAATCGAGATTTTAAACTAAAACCAGGACAGACTGTAAGTGCAAAGGTTCAGGGTTTAATCTCAGAGAGTAAATCAAAGAGAATAATGGTAGTTCCTTCTGATAGTATTCATAAAATTGAGGGAAAATCATATGTTTTTTTAGCACATACAGATGGAACTTTTGAAGCAAAAAGTGTAGAAGTTGGTGAATCGATTGATGATGATATTGAAATAAAATCAGGTATCTCTTCTGAAGATAATATTGTAAGTCAGGGTTCTTTTTTATTGAAAAGTGAATACCTAAAATAAAATGATAGAATCATTAATAGAACTTTCCATACGTAAGCGCTTACTAGTGCTTATTTTTACAGGTATCTTTTGTATCATTGGTCTTTACAATGCCTTTCATTTATCAGTGGATGCGGTTCCTGATGTGACAAATGTGCAGGTTTCAGTAGTCACTGCTTCCCCTGGATTATCGCCAATTGAAGTAGAACAATTTATCACTTATCCTGTTGAATTAGCGATGAATGGATTGCCGAATGTAGAAGAAATTCGCTCCATTTCAAGAACTGGTGTAAGCAGTGTTACGATTATATTTAAAGATTCTGTTGATATATGGTTTGCTAGACAACTTGTCAATGAAAGAGTAAAAATAGCAGAAGCTGAAATTCCCGAAGGTTATGGTAAACCCGAACTCTCTCCAGTCGCAACTGCGTTGGGTGACATTTACGAATTCATTTTAACCTCTGATAGACACAATCCTATGGAACTAAGAACATACATGGATTGGGAAATGGCCCGAAAATTAAAATCTGTTCCCGGTGTTATAGATATTAATACAATCGGTGGAGAGGTTAAACAATACCAAATTTTAATTGACCCCAGAAGACTTGCATCACACAATTTAACCCTTTCTACCATTCTCCAGAAGCTTCGCATTGCTAATGCAAATGTTGGCGGCGGATATATTATGAAAGGAAACGAACAACTTGTTATACGTGGTGAAGGTCAATTTAAATCAATCGATGATTTAACCAAAGCAGCTATCAAAACAGAGAGAGATGGTATTCCCCTACTTTTGGGTCAAGTTGCAAATATTCGAATCGGACCCTCTATTCGATTTGGTCTTATGACAAAAGATGAAAAAGAAGTAATCGGTGGGACTGTGATGATGCTCATTGGTCAAAACTCCCGTGAGGTTGTTACAGCTGTTAAAGAAAAGATTGAAGAGATTAAAAAAAATCTACCCGTTGGCATGAAAATCGAACCGTATTACGACAGATCTGAATTTATCAATAGAGCATTAAAAACAGTTTTTATCAATCTTACAGAGGGTGCAATATTAGTTTTCGTGGCTCTAATAATAACCTTAGGTACAGTTAAAGGAGCGGCATTAGTCGCAATGGCTATTCCCATTTCTATGTTAGTTGCGGTTATTTTTATGCGTCAATTAGGTGTAGTGGGAAATTTAATGAGTCTCGGAGCCCTTGACTTTGGATTGTTAGTGGATGGATCCATTGTAATGCTAGAGGCAATATTAGCTGGCTTTTATTCTTCTCAATACATGATCAAAGAAACCATGAAAGAAGAGGAGAAGAGAAATCTTACTAAAGAAATTGTTATAAAAAGCTGTCAAAAAGTGGCTCGAGCCGCCTCCTTTGCTGTTGCCATCATAATGTTAGTCTATCTTCCATTAATGGCATTAGAAGGTGTCGAAGGAAGAATGTTTCGACCAATGGCAATAACAGTTGCCCTGGCTTTAGGTGCGGCACTTGTATTTAGTTTAACAACTTTTCCTGCAGCAGTGTCATACATTTTTACAAGCCCGGAAGTACATCATAGCCATTATTGGGAAGTTATAGAAAACTATTTTCACAAATTTCTGGATTGGGGTTTTTTAAATAAAAAAATAGTAGTTACCTATGCTTCCTTATTAGTTTTATTTTCATTACTTTTAGGATTTACACTGGGAGCAGAATTTATTCCTAGAATTGATGAGGGAGAAATAAATATAGATGTAAGACGACTCCCATCAGCCGCAATTAATTATTCAAGAGATCTTAATTATGAGGCTGAAAAAGTTATTGAATCAAATTTCCCTGAAGTTACGGGAGTAGTAACTAAGGTTGGACGGGGAGAATCTGCCGCAGAACCCGTAGGTACAGATGAAGGCGAAATGTATGTAAAGTTAAAAGATAAAAAGGAATGGGTCTCAGCACATGACAGAGAAGAATTGATGTCAATTATGAAAGAAAAAATTCTTTCAACTATTCCATCCACATATATAAGTATGTCACAACCGATTGAAAATAAAGTAAATTCTCTCTTAGCGGGCTCTAAGGCAGATGTTGTAATTAAAGTTTACGGTGATGATTTAGTAATGCTAAAAAAAATTGGTGAACAATATGCTCAAATTTTATCAGGAATTTCTGGAACTGGAGATTTGAGAGTTCAGAGGGTTTTGGGACTCCCACTCATGGAAATTAAACCCAACAGAGAAAAAATGTCGAGATACGGAGTTGAAACAGAGGAAATTTTAGATGTAGTAAAAACATTACGAGTCGGATATAGTCTGGGGAAAGTTTTTGAAGGACTGAAAAGATTCGATTTAGTTGCAAGATTGGATTTAGATGTAAATGACTCCGATCAAATGGAAAATATTCCTGTAATGACCTCTACTGGATTTGAAGTACCTTTGAGCCAGGTGGCAGATATTGTTAAAATTGAAGGACCCGCATCAATTACTAGAGAATCCCTGAAAAGAAGATTATTTGTTGAAATCAATATTCGTGGCAGAGACTTAGTGAGTTATATCAGTGAAGCTCAAGAAAAGACAGCAAGTATAGTACTACCTGAAGGATATGAAGTATCTTGGGGTGGTCAATTTCAAAATTTTACCAGAGCAAAAAATAGACTCCTTCTTGTAGTACCAATTGCACTGACTATTATTTTTGCTATGCTAATGGCGGCATTTGGTAGTATTTATTATGCGTTGGGAGTATTCTTAGTGGTTCCGCTTGCCGTTTCTGGTGGCATTATAGCATTAATATTAAGAGGACTCCCCTTTTCAATTCCAGCAGGAGTTGGATTTATAGCAGTTGCAGGAATAGCTGTTTTGAATGGAGTGGTATATGCTTCCACCCTCAAACAAGAAATAGAAACTCACCATGATATAAAAAATTCCGTAATACGTGCTTCCCTATTGAGTTTAAGACCCCGAATAACAACCGAAGCCATAGCCGCCATTGGATTTATTCCTATGTCGATATCTACAATGGCTGGGGCTGAAGTTCAAAGACCTCTGGCAACAGTTGTAATCGGTGGAATTATTATTGCTACTGCAATATCAAGTCTTGTACTACCAATTGCAATGGAGTCTTTATTGAATTTTCAAGAAAAACAAAAAGGAAATCAATCAAAACCTCAGAATGATTTACCCATCATAGGTTAAAATGTTCGGAATGCGATAAAAGTGGGCTTACCTTTTTCTACCTTAACATTCTTTGTGAAATTTTTTGAGTTTGATTTTATAGTTATTTCATAATCACCAGGAATTAAATAAATTCTTTTAGCCTGAAAGTTTGAAGGCATTGTTCTCCAACATCTTAAGTCGGGCTTTAATGTGCTTGCGATTGCATAACCCGTCGCCATTCCAGATACAAAAGAAACTGCAGAACCAAGAAGCTGATTATTATCATTTCTACTGGCTACTGCCTGTCCTGCCGCATAACTTGCAACAGCCGCTATAACTATTTTTGTTGAAATGGAAGCAACATTCTTAGCCAAAATTGAATTGTAATTTTCATTATAATTTTTTACCGCAATATCTGAATAATCAGTATATTTATTCATTTTTGTTATATTCTTTGAATTTATTAAGATGTTAAATTCAATTGCACTTTCAATTTCTCTCATTTTATAAACTGGAATTGGATTTTCGGCACTTCCGATGAGGGCCAGCACACCAGCAACGGATAATCCCTGATAACTCCCTGAGCGTATTGCAACTTCTATTGAAGATCTCAATGCTAAATAAAATGCTTGGTCATCCAATAATCTTCCTCGAGATTCTTTAACCGCTGTTTTTCCAGCTTCGTTTATAATAATTAATTCTCCCATTTCCGGACTTAATTCAGCTCTTGATAATGATGAATTAAAACTAGGAAGAGCGAATTTTCCTTCTGAGAATTTTGTCATATCGTTTAAATCGTTTTCTTTATAAGCTAGTGAATATCTTTCAGCTAATATATCTCTACGATTTGGGTCTAACTCTAATAAATTTTTGTACTGCACTCTTGCATCATTGTATTTCCCAAGATTTTCAGATACAATTGCATCTAAATATCGGGCAAGTAATATTTGTTTATAGGTAGCATCAGAATGCTTCATATCCTTTAAATCAAATTCTAATTTTTGAAAATATCTCTTAGCGTTTTCTAATTCTCCCAAACATAGATAATTTAGAGCAATATACATTTTAATCATAACTCGCTCGAAATTTTCCCCGATAAAATTCGATTCATTATCTGATAATAAAAAAGATGCCGCTGATTTAGTTATGCTTACATTAATTGTTTCTGCAATTTGATCTGCCTCTCTAAATGCTTTATTACTTGCAGAATAATCGCCTTTAGAGTGTAGTACAACTCCCGCTTCCATCAAATAAAGTAATTTATCTTTGGAGTCAGCTTCTTTTACGAGTTCACGTATGATAGGAATAGCTTTATCGTAATTTTGAGAATAAAGATTCGATTCTACTTCTTTTATTACATCGATATAGTTTGCCGAACAAGATACACTAAAAATACCCAGAAATAATATATAAATAAATTTTATATAAGACGTCTTACTAACTGTAATTACCAACCTACTCCGCCTGTATCCCTAGCTTTTTTTCTAAAAGTTTGGCTCTCAGAAACAGCAACAGCTAAATTGCTAACTTGAATAAATTCAACATTTAAGATTTGCTCGACTATTTTTTTTCCATCACTTCTGAAAGCATTTTCATCGATGCGGGATCTAATAAAAAAATTGGGACTTTTTAAATTACCCAAATCAAAATCAGTTCCCAATTGCTGACTTAATTTAATCTCTTTGAGTTGATCTTCCCTTTTTTCTGTTCTGAGAGTATAGATTTTATTTTGAGTGAGTTGTCTGATTAAAGCATTGTCAAAAACATCTGTCGGAAGTTGCTCGGATGTATCATTTCGTGTAGGAAGTAGAGCTACAAAAACCCCGGTAGAGGATGGATTTTTTTTAAAATATACATTTATTTTTTGAGCTATCACATAAGCGGCCTCTTCCATTTCTTTTCTGGTAAGACCTCCACTGTCAGAAACTAATTCTGAATCGGAATCTAACCTTCTTGCCCCTGAACTACACGAAATAAAAAATAATAAAATTAGAATAAATACTCTCTTATGTAACATATATCCTCACCTAGCGATAAATATGGAAAAAAATAAGATTTCTGTAAATAGAAATATACTCAAAGAGAGTTTTTTTTATAAACCTTAGACTTACAATATTCAAATAAAATATTTTTATCCTCATCGTTCATAAGAATTTTCTGTTTACCGAAAGTTTCTAGGCTTCAATCCTTGCATTAGAGTATTTGATAACTATAAAAGGAATTTATTATGGCAAACTTAAAACATCCCCGAGAGGCATTGTTTGAAGGGGAAAAACCATTCCCTATCATTCCGGCATGTGAGCACTTCGCTGGCTCCGAAAAGCTGATAACAAAAGCTCTTGAGATGCAAAATAAATTGGGTGGAATGTTTGATATCACCATGGATTGTGAGGATGGAGCCCAAACAGGTAAAGAAAAAGAACACGCGGAAATGATCGTCCGAATCCAAAACTCCGATCTCAATAAGCTAAATATGAGTGGTGTTCGAATTCATGACTATACCAATGCCCATTGGAAATTAGATGTTGATATTATAGTTCCCGGTGCAGGAAATAGGATAGCTTATATCACAATTCCAAAGCCCACAAAAGTCGCTCAAGTTGCTGAAATGATTGACTACATTCAAAAAGCTACCTCTAAGGCTGGAATCAAAAGAGAAATTCCAATTCACGTATTAGTTGAAACTCATGGGGCTTTATTGGATGTTGAAAAAATTGCTGCACTCCCCTGGATGCAAGTTTTAGATTTTGGACTCATGGATTTTATTTCCGGCCATCACGGTGCTATTCCAGCGAGTGCCATGAGAAGTCCCGGTCAATTTGAACATGAACTCTTACGCCAGGCCAAAACAACTATGGTTGCCGCGGCTCTTGCCCATGGAGTGATCCCAGCTCACAATGTAACCCTGGATTTAAAAAACCCATACCAAACTTACAAAGATGCCCATAGAGCACGCAATAGTTTTGGATTTTTAAGAATGTGGTCGATCTATCCTACTCAAGTTCAGGCTATCATTGATGCAATGGCTCCTGACTACAGTGAAGTACAGGTTGCGTCTGACATTTTACTAAAAGCACAAGATGCAGATTGGGGTCCGATTCAACATGATGGTGAACTCCATGACCGAGCTACCTATAGATACTTTTGGGAACTTGTCCAAAAAGCAAAAGTAACTGGTTTGAAATTACCCGAAGAAGTTTTGAAGAGATTTTTTTCGTAGTACGAATTTTTTTTGAAATGTTCGTTGGGATGACGAGAGTTGTCCCAACGGATTGTAAATAGGCCTCATTCTCATATATTTCTATCTAATAAAAAATCTAGAATATTTTTATGGATAATTCCATTTTGACTTCGATCAAACTCATCTAAGGAAAGTACATACTTAGGATAGTTATCTGAAATATTCTCAAAAATAGAAAACTCGCGTTTCATTGTTTCATCTGTTGCTAAGAGATAAGCGACTTGTATATAAATTCTATGTGAAGGACGTTCAGCCACAAAATCAATTTCCTTGTCTCCCATCTTACCGACGGTTACGGAATATCCCCTTCGTAAGAGTTCAATGAATATGATATTCTCTAGAACTTGATTGATATCTCTTTGGTTATTCCCATAGATGGCTTCCCTGAGTCCATGATCAGTGAGATAGATTTTTTCTTGAGTAGAAAGAATTGTCTTACCGATTAGATCATTCCTTTTCACGAAGTGTAGTAAATTAGCCGATCGACTGTATTCAATATAATTATAAATTGTTTCAGTAGAAATAGAACGTTTCTGACTCTTTAGATATTTCGATAACGAACTTGCAGAAAAGGAATTTCCAATATTTGCAACAAAAAATAGTATCAATTGTCGAAATAGAGATACATCACGAACTTTGTATCTTTGCATAATATCTTTAAGTGCTATTGAGTCAAAGATATCAGATAGGTATTGCACTGTATCTGAATCATCTAATTCATAATTGTATAAGAAAGGAAATCCCCCACGCTTGAGATACAGAAGGAAGGCATCTTTTTTGCTCAAAGTAGAATTTTTGAGAGTTAAATATTGAAATGCTTCAGAAAAAGAAAAGGGATACATTTTGATTTCTACATAACGTCCTGCCAGATACGTTGCAAGTTCTCCCGAAAGTAGATTCGCGTTAGATCCCGTGAGGTAAATATCCACACGAATATCCACTAGCAAGGAATTGATGAGCTTTTCCCATCCTCTTAATTCTTGAATCTCATCTAGAAAAAGATAGAGCTTGTCCTCTATTTTTGCAAGGTTTAAGACCCTATCCAACACTGTCTCTATGCTTTGATTGGAAGATTCTGATAGGGATTCAAAATTTAGAGACAAAATAGAAGCCTTTGAAACTTTTCGATCTAAAAGTTCTTTCTGTATGAGCTCCATCATTACCGATTTTCCACAGCGGCGGATGCCTGTGACGACCTTAACTATATTTTTGTCTACAAAAGGGAGAACTCGTTCTAAAGAATTTTGGCGGGGAATCCATTCCATAGAAATATTCTTTTCGATATATCGAAAATATCAATATAAAAATAGAATTTCTTTCGATATATCGAAAATTTATTTTATATTATTTTTTAAAATGGAAAGGGTTTTTCTTCTTAATGAAGAAAAAGGGTGTTTTATACTCAAACTTGATAGGATAAGTAGGGGCAATGTGGTCAATCTATCCAACCCAAGTTCAGGCTATCATTGATGCTATGGCTCCTGATTATAGCGAAGTTCAAGTTGCTTCTGATATTCTCTTAAAAGCACAAGATGCAGATTGGGGTCCCATTCAACATGATGGTGAACTTCATGATCGCGCTACCTACAGATACTTTTGGGAACTAGTCCAAAAAGCAAAAGTAACTGGTTTGAAATTACCTGAAGAAGTTTTGAAGAGATTTTTTTCGTAGTACGAATTTTTTTTGAAATGTTCGTTGGGATGACGAGAGTTGTCCCAACGGATACTATATTAAACTTTCCTTGCCTTGCACGCTCTAAACTAATTGCCGCCCTGCTTAACCAACTGTCTGCATTATCTTTTTCGCTCATGGACAACCAATCTATTTTTAGCTATTTCACTTTAAATAGAGTATTTACTTTCCTTTGATGTTTCATATCTCTCTGGAGAAGATACAATTAAATCAATCGCTTCTCCAACAGAATGAAGATCTACGTACAATTTTTTTTCAAGCTTATTTAAGTCTTCGGTACTCTCCTTAATAACACATATATCATAATCGCTATATTTTTGATTAGTACCTTTTGCATAAGAACCGAATAAAATTATTCTCAGAGGATTTGCATTATCAATAAGAATAGTAATAATTTCTTTAAGTTTTTTGTCCAAAACAAGAGAATCTGAATTCATACTATAACCTATATTTGTTTGAGTATAATAAACAAACTATTATTTTATCAAAAATATTTTTAGAATCAGTTAATTTAAACACCTATGCTTATGAGAAATTAGGATTTTTTATTTAAAACTTATTTATAAAGATTGGTATGGTCAATCTATATTATAATAATAAATATATTTTTTTCCAATCTTTCAATAAAATATCTTAAGCTGAATCAGCAAAGACTATCTCTTCAGGCTTTACTTCCTCAAGTAGCTCTTCTTTAGGCATGCATCCTTCCTCCTTCTTCCCAACCTTCGGGGATCTTATCATCTTAAAAAGCCTCATTCTCTTATGCTGTATTTTTATGGATAGGAATCTGAACTAAATGTAACACATACCGACAACTCTCCCTCGTGAACGGTATATCATTCACTGAATTTGATCATTTTATTCATAATTGAAAATCTTTTTTTGATAAATTTAGAAATTTCGTTTACAAAAAAAAAGGGGTAGATTTAAATAAATATGCATTTATTCAGGTAAATATTTTTCGGGGGATTGATAACACTGTTATAAGTTTTAATCCTAAAGTGGGTACCTAAATTAAAGGCGTTCCAGAAAAAAGTCAGTTATTGCAATTTTATTCTTATCAATCATAATCTTTCTTCCGCCTGCCAGCGAAAAAAAGATAGTTATTCCAGTTGCGTCATTACATTTTAGGGGGAAAAATGTTAAAAGATTTATATAGTTTCAAAAAGAAGATTGAAGATTCTGGTATTATTTTTTGTTATTCTGGACCCGTTTCCCAAAGTGTAGCCGAGGAAATTGCCAATGCTGTAAAGGAAAGAATTGATATGATGGAGGAATCTCAAAATTTAGGTGATAAAGTTTTTACTACCTTTGTGGAACAGGTACAAAATATTATGAGATATTCCGCAGAGAAGCAATTGGATATAGATAACAGAGAAGTTAAAATTGGACTAACATTAATCGGCAAAGAGGATAATAAATTTTTTAGTATCACAGGTAATCTAATAACCAATGATCAGGTAGAGGGAATTGTTTCTAAGTTGGAAAAGATAAAGGGAATGGATAAAGATCAACTCAAAGCATATTTTAAGCAAAAAATGAAAGAAGAACCTGATCCATCCAGTAAAGGAGCAGGACTTGGATTTATTGATATGGCAAGAAAATCGAATGGTTTAATTGACTATAATATTGAAAGAATTGATGATCAAACTTCTTTCTTTTCAATGCAAGTTAAAATATAGTAAGGGGTATTATGGATAATTTATTTATAGAAAAGACCAAATCAACACCTACAGTTGACTTTAATGCAGAAACCGGGAAATTAAAAATTGAAGGGAAGTCTTATCCTGAAAATGCTCCTAGTTTTTATAAGCCAGTAATCGATTGGTTAGAGAACTATATAAAAGAAAATGACGGTAAAATCGAGATTGACTTTGACATTATCTACTTAAATACAAGCACAACTAAAATTATAATGAGTATTTTTAATAATTTGAATGAGCATTTTAATAATGGAAAGAATATTATTATTAATTGGTTATATGATAGTGAAAATGAAATGGCTCAAGAATCCGGCGAAGAATTTGCTGAAGATTTAACTGTTCCATTTAATCTTATCGAAAAAGATTAAACTAGAAATTGAAGTATTTAAGTATCAAAATTTATATATATAGCTTACTATATTTCAATAATATCTTTTTTTAAAAAATAAATTTTTAAGTGGTGTTAAAGAAATAATTTATGAGTGAAGATAAACAAAACCTATTTGAAGAAGAAGAGAATATTCTCAAAATTTCAAACAAGATATGCAATGATCCCGATTATTTGGAAAATCCATTATTGGAACATTTAAAAAAAATTACTGGTAGTTATAACTTACTACTTAAGCAATCTAAAAAGATAGTTAAAATTAGTGATTTTCAGCAGAAAATGATTAATGAGACTTCAGAAAAATTAGAAGGGGAAAAAAGAAGAGCCTTAAGGGCGCAGATGGAAGCTGAAGAAGAAAGAAGGAAGGCTGAGAAACTTTTACTGAATATTCTTCCGAAAGATGTTGCTGATGAACTTAAATTAAAAGGTGTTGCTGAACCTGTTCTTTATGAATCTGTGAGTGTTATGTTTACTGATTTCAAAGGATTTACTAAAGTTTCTGAGATTCTCAGTCCAAAGGCATTGGTTGAGGAACTAGATAAATGTTTTACATATTTTGATTCTTTAATGGACAGACATAGATTGGAAAAATTAAAAACTATCGGGGATAGTTATATGTGCGCTGGAGGGATTCCAAGAAAAAATAGTACCCACGCAATTGATTGTATTCTTGCCGCTATGGAAATTCAATCCTTCATGGAAATGATGAAACAAATAAAAGAATCTCAAGAATTGCCTTATTGGGAATTAAGACTTGGAATTCATACAGGATCTCTCGTAACGGGCGTAATAGGCGAAAAGAAATTTGCCTATGATGTTTGGGGCGACACTGTAAACACTGCATCAAGGATGGAATCAAGTGGTACTCCAGGATTGATTAACATTAGCGACACAACCTATGAAATTGTGAAAGATTATTTTGACTGTGAATATAGAGGAAAAATTAAAGTTAAAAATAAAGCTGATATTGATATGTACTTTGTAAAAAAAATCAAAGAAGAATATTCAATGAATGGCGAAGGAAAAATTCCAAATAAAAACTTAAATAACGTATTAAATTTTGGTAATTAAATAAAATATTTTTATACCGTTTTGACCATCTAATTAAAAGTCATTAGCTTCCTGCACTGATTCTTATCCAATAACTTCAGATTTACATATTAATAAAAGTCATATAACGCTCAACGATAGGCATGCCTGTCAGGCAAAAAGCTGCGCAGTAATTGTCTAACCTCAATGGTATAGATTTGATATAATATTGTTTGTTGTCTTTGTTTGCTATTTTATCGTTTAGCACATGGAAGGAATTAAGCGGTATATTCAACCCATCTCCTATATTTTTCATGTATGCTTCTTTTCTTGTCCATAAATAGAAGAAACGATGAGATTTTTCATCATTTTCTCCAGTGATGAAATAAGAAATTTCATTCATGGTAAAGAATTCATTTACTATGGGATAAAAATCATAATCTTTTCGATATAATTCTAAATCCACCCCGATATCATAGTCTAAAGAAAAACCAATCATAATTAAGCCGGCTGAATGAGATAAATTAAAGTGTATCTTGGGCTTATTATTGTGTTCTATGATTTTATAATCTGGCTTCCCGTACTTCCCTTCATAGAACATTATTTTTGATGAATCTATATTTAAGTAAGAAGAAAGTAGATATCTTAATAATCCACGAGATACCTTTGTAGTTTCCTGGTCTTTCTCAAATATAAAGTTTGATGCTTTTCTTTCCTCTTCTATTGTGAGTAGGTTGTACAATTGAATTTTAGTTTTTTCGCTTAGCTTATATGAGCAAAACCATATATGGACTTCTCCAGAATTCAAAAGGGGAATACTCATATACAGTTTTGCTTTATAAAAATCGATTTAATTTCCTATGATTTTAAATATATTCTTAATTTCATTGAAAATCTTATCTTTATTCATATCCAAAAAGAAATGTCCACCTGGAAATTCTTTCATCACAAATCCAGCTGAAGTCTGGTGTTCCCATAGCTTTAATTCATCTAATGGAGCAATTGTATCTTTTTCTCCACCAAAGACAGTTATATCGATATCTATTGGATTTGATTTTAAATATTTATAATCTGAAATCAAAGTGAGATCGGCATGCAACACTGGCCTAATAAAATCCAAAAGCGTTGGGTCATTCAACACGCTTGAAGGCAATCCACCTAATTTTGTTGCAAACTCTTCTGCTCCTTTGGGATTAGCAAATTGACTAAAGAATTCATGGTTTATGAATTCAGGATTCAAGGTTGCGGATAAAATTAAATGTTTTGGAGTTTTAAGCAGGTTTTTTTGCATTTCGCGAGTGACTTCAAATGCTACAAGTGCACCTAGACTATGACCAAAAAGTACGAATGGCTTATCACTAAATTGAGAAATTTCCTGAATCAATATCCTGATTAATAAGGAAAAATTTACAATCGGTTGTTCTTCGTAACGATTTTCTCTTCCTGGAAGTTGAACAACAATTATCTCTACACTTTCATCAAACCCTTCATGCCATGAGCTATAATCTCCTGCCGAACCACCTGCGTGGTGAAAACAAAAAAGTCTATAACTCGCGTTAGGTCTAGGCTTGAATTGTACAAACCAAAGGTTATCACTAATATTTGGAATGATGGGAGCACTCAAGCCTGACGTCTCATTTGTCTTTTTAAATATGCTGCTTTGATAGTATTGAAATTCTTGGGAAACAATGTTATCTTTATTTTTTTCTCCCTTTTCCATTGATATGACTCTAGCCATATCAGAGATTGTGGAGAGCGAGTACAAGATAGAAATAGGCAAATAAACTCCAAATTGATCTTTCACTTTATGAATTACTTTGATAGCCAATAAGGAATTTCCACCAATATCAAAGAAGTTATCATTTATACTAATATTTTTATTTTCTAAGACATCACTCCAAATGCCTAACAGTATTCCTTCCGTAGAAGTAATCGGCACACGTACCGTGGACTGACCAAAGATTAAATTTTCCTCTACACTATTTTCTAAATCATCATATTCAGTTTCTTTTGGAAATTTATCCAAAATAAAAATTGTCTTTGGTAATAAGAATTGTGGTAATCGAGTTTTTAAATATGCTTGCAGCTTTGAAATAGTTAAAACCTCTTTTTCTTTAAATTGCATAAAGAACAAATTAAGTTGATTTTCTATTTCACTATTTGTCTTAAAATCTAAAAATCCTTTTTTGGATTCACTCTTCCATTTTAATTTACAATTCAAAATGATTTCAGAAAACGCTCCTGGTAACTTTAATATTACAATTAAATCTTTTCCTACTTCCCATCTATCAGATATGTTCGAAATAACAATTCCATTTGATGCTATTTGTTCTATGTACTTTTTTTCTCTTTCACCTTCAAATTCAACTGTGCAAGGTGTCTTTAGTTTAACCTCAAAATCAGCATGATTGCCTTTTAACTTTTTCATGCTACCTAATTCTAATAATCTAGCAAAACTATTCTTCAAATACGTAAGTTGGTATGGTTTTACATTTGTAAACTTTATCCCGATACTCTCATCAAAGCGAACAATTTCACCAGAAATTTTGATATGTTTTGGAAAGTCTGGTAAAGATATTTTTGAAATCTCAACTTGAGTTCCTATTTCCAAGTTTAAATTTCCTTTTAAACCAATTCCCGAAGTAGTTATATCTTTAGACATCATAAATTGAGAATTTTTCCCGTTATTGTATTCTATTAAACAACTTATAGGTGTGAAGGAACGAGGAACTATGTATTCAGATAAAATACAGGCAATCAATTCTTCACTATTTTTTCTTACAATTATTTTTGATTTCTTAACGGACGGGTGTTCGTTGATTATATCTTCTACCTCTTTTAAGTTTATCAATTCCCCTTTTATTCTTTTAATTTTTTCCACTGACGCAAGCGGTTGTAATTTTCCGTCAGAAGTCCATTTTACCATCATATTCGTTTTTAATACTTTTTCATTTTTATGAAACGGATGATTTTTAAGTTTTTCGGAATTAGAATCTATAGTATTTAATAAATTTATTTGTTTTCCGCCGATATACAATGTCCCCATATTTCCCATTGGAACATGTTCATTGTTATTCAAAATATAAAACTGTAAATTATGAATTGGCTTTTGAAATGAAATCGATTTATTAATATTATAATCCTTTTCAAAAAATTGATAACGAGCAATAAGGGGGCAATCATCAATACTATAATGGTAATATAATTTACATCTTTTTAAATTTTCCAGTAATGCTAAAATCTGTTCATTCATTGTAAATTCTTGCCCATATCCAATCAATTCTGCCAAATGAATGGGAAAATGGTTTTGAGAAATTGATAACTCTGCTAATTCATTCACTTCTTTATCAGATAAGAAAATTCTATCTATAAATTCCTCTGACAAAAACTGAACTAACTTTACATCAATTACCGTATTGGAATTTCCATAAATAATTAATGTACCTCCAGAGCATAATGATGAAAATATTTCCTGTATTGAAATATAAGATTCTATATTGGTCAATTGAATTGTTCTAGAACCAGTGAAAAGATCTGAATTCTTTATTATATAATCTATAGTGTTGGAAGCAGAAAAATAATTATGCTTAAAGGTATTGTATCTAGAATCAAGAAAAATAAATGCCACTTCTGATAAGTTAATTTCTTGATCTAAATTATTAGTTTCAAATTCATTTATCAAATTCCAATCAGAATTTAAATTTAATATAATGGTTTGTTTCAGTAATACATGGATACTTTCTTCTACTATAATAGCATCCGGATTAATGAATTTTATTTTTTCAAGTGTTTCATTTTCAGAGGTATTCACATCTAAAGGAATACAAGTAGCACCCAGCTTCATTACAGCTAATAAAGTTATAATATACTTTTCGTTTCTATTTAGATGTAAAATAATTTTGGATTTTTTATTCATTCCTTTTGATATTAAATATCTTGAAACCTGGTTAACTTTAAAATTAAGATCTTTGAAAGTTAAAGACTGATTGTTATAGCGGAGGGCTACAGCTCCAGGAAGGTTTAATACCTGTTCTTCAAATAAATTTATAAGAGAAAAATTAATCTCTTTGGAATTAGAATCATTTATTTCATGCAGTTTTTTAATCTCAGTTTCCGGGTGGAATGGTAAAGAAGAAATTGAATTTTCTCGTTCCTTTGGAATATTTTCCAATAGAGTCACAAATTGCTGAACCATATTATTAATTTTTTCATCAGAAAAAAGTTTTACGTTATAACTCAACTGTATTTCAATTTTTTCCTTTTTGATGAATAACTTAAGGATTAGCTCATACGGAATTTGCTGGGTTATATCGTCGGAAAATAACGGAAAATTTTTAAATAATTGCTTACTTTTTCTTTTATCTTTATTATCTTCTTCTTCTACGATCTCGAATAATATTTGAAAAATTGGATACCGGTTAGATAATCTCAAAGGATTTATTTCTTCTACAAGTAGAGAAAATGGAAAATCTTTATTTTTCGATGCGTCATTCAGAACTTTTTGAACCTGTTTTAGTAATAAATCAAAACTCATTGAGTCTTCTAAATGAAACCTCAAAGGAAGGTGATTTTCAAAATTTCCTAGAGTTGTATCAAATTTTTCATCTAACTTACTAGAGAAGTTCATACCGATTATAATATCTTCTAAACTGGTATAACGATATAAAAGTATAATGAACAAAGTAAGAATAACCTGAGAAGTTTCTTTGCTACTTTTTGTAATTCTATTTATTATTTTAAGATGATTCTCTGTTAATTCAAAAAATTTATTTTTCCCGTAAAACTCAAAAGTATTCAATTCAGGCTTTCTGTATGTGATATCAAAAGAAGTTAGGGTACCTGAAAGCTGTGTTTTCCAATACTGTAATGTTTTTTTACCTTTCTTACTTTCTATGTATTGCATTTGCAAATTTACATATTCAGTATAATCCTCCGAATTAGTTAATTCAAAGACATCTTCTTTATTTTCTAGTTTTGCCAAATAAACGAGCTCTATTTCTTTAATTAATAATTTTAGAGAATCTTGATCCATCAAAATGGCTGGGACAATTAACAATAAAAAAGTTATACCTTTCTCGTAGGCTATCCTGACTTTTACTAATGGTCCATATTCAAGGTTAAATGGACGCTCTATTTCTTTAATTGCATCTTCTCGGACTTTATAACCATTAAGATTCGAAAGGTTAATTTCAAACCAATCAATATCCAAATGTTTTTTAACGATTTGTACTAATGTACCCTTACTATTTAACACAACGGATCTTAATATTGAATGCCTCTCTATGGCTTTAGAAACTGAATCCTTCAATATTGGAATATTGACTTCTTCCGTGATTTGTATCGAATAATAATTATTAAAAGGTGATGCATTCGGATATAATTTATGCAAATACCAAATACCTCGTTGCTGGAAAGCAAGTGGGGATATTAATTCAGATTTCTGTGAAGAACCATTGTGAATATGTTTAACAGAAGAATCATCTATCAAAGGTTCTATCAATTGAACTGTCGGTAATTGATCTATCTTTTCAATGATAAAGGGAGTTAATGATTGAATAGTAGGATAATTCCATACCATTGTTGCAGGTAAATTGATCCCAAATACTTCCTCCATTTTTTTTCTTAGCTCAATGGCCATAAGGGAATCCATTCCCATACTACTAAAAGATTTATTAAACTCTACTTTTTTATTTGGAAGTTTTAAGATCTTTGCCATCTCCTTTTGTAGTAGCTTGGCAACTTCTTCGATTTTTTCCTCATTCGTTAAATTTAGGATATAAGTAATTTTAGAATCTTCTTGAGAATCATTACCGGTTTTTTCTTCCAATTTCTCAAAATCCGTAAACCAGAAACGTTCTTCTTGCCAGCTGTATGACGGCAAGGCACAAAATTTCCCGTTTACGGAAAAAAACTTTGACCAATCAATTGGATAGCCAACTGAATATAATTTTCCTAATGAATCTTTTATTGTCAAACACGGGTCTGCTTCTCTATTCAATGATTGTAATACAATTGCTTTAGAATTCATGGCATCAGCAGATTGTAAAATAGATGTAGAGAGAGTTGGATGGGGAGAAACTTCTAAAAATATATTATTCTGAGATTGAGAAAGTAATTGAATTCCTTTTGAGAACAGAACAGGTTTACGTAAGTTTTCACCCCAATAATTTTCATCTAACTCCCAGCCGTCTAAATAGTTTGCGGTAACTGTAGATACCATTGGAATAGATACAAGTTTGGGCTTAATTCCGATTAAAGAATTAGATAATTGCGATTTAATTTTTTCCATTTGAGGACTATGAGAAGCGAAATCAACAGCTTCCAAAATACGACAAAAAACGTCCTGTCCTTCCAGATGAGAAATAATTTCTTTTATTTTTTCAAGATCCCCTGAGATTACGGAATTTCTTGGACTATTCATAGCGGCTATCGAAACATATTCCTCGTAACCCCTTAAGGCATATTCAAGTTCTTCCTTAGGTAGATCGACTAATGCCATTTTACCACCCTTAGCAGTTTGAATTAATCTACCTCTATTATA
>CANGZW010000065.1 GCA_947458405.1 Leptospiraceae bacterium | reverse complement strand
CTGCTCGGATATTTGGTCTAAAAATTGATTGTCGAGGCAATGAAATAGGTTTTTATCCCTACTTTGGCAGTTAGTACAGTTGTGCTGAACTTTTTCCATAATTTGAATAATCCAATGCCTTACTCAGCAGTCAAGAAAATCATAAAAATTTTGAATAATTCTAAAATTTAGCCTCAAAACTTTTTTTTTAATTGAAACTCTGATTAGAATCATATTACTCTAAAAATCTTTGGATACTTAAAATGTTGGAAGAGCTTTGATAATATAATGTTAAAAAATTAATTAGTTTAAAAGAAAATTAAAATCTAACTTGAAATAGAATCATTGAAATCAAACAATTATAAAACACATGGTATTTTTGATTTATAAAGAATTTCATATTTAAATATATTCTTTATAATCTAGTCGTTAAAAATTTAAAATCTATTGTTAGTTTTACTTTTTAGGAACCTTTAAAATTTGATAAGAAAAATAATAGAACTCTCTATCCAAAAAAGTACATCTACACTACTGATGACTCTTTTTCTATCATTGATTGGTTTATATAATGCTTATCATCTTTCTATTGATGCTGTGCCTGATGTCACAAATATTCAGGTTTCACTCGTAACACAAGCCCCCGGATTATCACCTTTAGAAGTGGAACAATTTATAACTTATCCAGTAGAGTTGGCATTAAATGGATTGCCTTTTGTAACTGAAATTAGATCTATTTCGAGAACTGGTGTAAGTAGTGTTACAGTCATTTTTGAAGATCATGTGAATATTTATTTCGCAAGACAATTAGTGAATGAGAGGGTAAAAATAGCAGAAGCAGATATACCAATCGAATATGGTAAACCCGAGTTATCTCCTATCGCTACAGGTTTGGGTGATATTTATGAGTTTACTCTTATGTCAGACAGACACACCCCCGAGGAACTAAGAACTTACATGGAATGGGAGATTTATAGAGTAATAAAATCAGTTCCGGGTGTTATAGACTTAAATATTCTTGGGGGAGAGGCAAGACAATACCAAATAATTATTGATCCTAAAAGAATTATGAGTCATCAACTCACACTCTCAAAAATATTAGAAAAAATCAAAGAATCAAATGTAAATGTTGGTGGGGGATATATAGAAAAAGGGAATGAGCAAATGGTAATACGTGCTGAAGGAAAGTTTAGCTCTATTCTCGATTTAGAAATGACAGCAGTTAAGACCGATATAGATGGGACCCCTCTTTATTTAGGACAAATCGCTAATATTAAAACAGGGCCCGCATTACGATTCGGAGTATGTACGAAAGACGGAAAGGGTGAAGTAGTAGGCGCAACCGTTATGATGCTCATGGGTCAAAATTCCAGAGAAGTAGTACAATCCGTTATTAAAGAAATGGAAAAAGTTAAAGAAAATCTACCTGAGGGCATGAGAATTGAAACTTTCTATAATAGGAGTGAGTTTATAAATAAAACACTTTCAACTGTATTTCTAAATTTATTTGAGGGAGCATTATTGGTATTTGTTATACTAATATTTCTTCTTGGAAGTGTAAAGGGAGCTGTTATAGTTGCTAGTGCAATACCGGTTTCTATGTTAATTACTACAATTTTTATGAGAGCTTTTGGAGTTGTGGGAAATCTAATGAGCTTGGGGGCTTTGGACTTTGGGCTACTAGTCGATGGATCAATTGTTATGTTAGAATCTATACTAACGGGATTTATAGCAAATAAATCATTATTTGAAACTATGAGTCGCCCAAGTCAAATTAAATCAACATCACTTTTAGTGATACGAGAAAGTTGTGTTAAAGTAGGAACTGCTGCGGCATTTTCTGTTGGTATTATTATGCTTGTTTATTTGCCCCTAATGGCTTTAGAAGGTGTGGAAGGTAGGATGTTTCGACCCATGGCTATAACAGTCGCAATAGCATTAGGGGTTGCTCTCATATTTTCTCTTACCACTTTTCCTGCCGCTGTGGCACTTATTTATAGTAAGCCCGTACTACATCATAGTCATTATTGGGATACTTTAACTAATAAGTATTCTACTTTACTTGATTTTAGTATGAATAACAAGAAAAAAATTATAATTAGTGCGATAGGTTGTTTTTTCTTTTCAATTTTGTTAAGTTTGACTCTCGGTTCAGAATTTGTTCCGAGAATTGATGAGGGGGAGTTAGCTATAGATATAAAAAGGTTGCCCTCCACTGGAATAAATACGTCTAGAGATTTAAATTTAGAAATCGAGAGGGAACTTTTAAAAATTCCTGAAGTCATTAGCTCGGTATCACGAATGGGGAGGGGGGAATCAGCCGCAGAACCGGTTGGGTCTGATGAGGGCGAAATAATGGTAAAGCTAAAGCCTAAAAGTGAATGGGAAAGTGCTGATAATTTAGAGAATATGATGTCACTATTAAAAAATCATATTCTACAAAAAGTTCCATCAAGTTACATAAGTATTTCCCAGCCTATAGAAAATAGAGTCAATGCATTATTAGCAGGCTCTAAAGCTGATGTTGTCATAAAAATATACGGGAATGATTTAAAAGAATTAAAAAATTATGCTGATAAAATATCAGAAATCATTCGGCCAATAGAAGGAGCAGGGGACCTTAGGGTTCAGAGAATTTTAGGATTACCTTTGATGGAAATTAAACCCAATAGGCAAAAGTTAGCAAGATATGGGGTTAGTATGGATGAAATTTTAATGGTTACCCAAACCCTGCGAGTGGGAGCAAATGCTGGAAAAGTTTTTGAAAATTTTAAAAGGTTTGATTTAGTAATACGATTAGATGTAGATAGCTCCAATAAGAATTATGTAGGTGATATACCTGTCACTACCGAAAATGGAAATGTAGTACCATTAGATTTAGTTGCAGATATTAAACTTGAAGAAGGTCCGGCGGCAATATATAGAGAAGCCTTACAAAGGCGAATTTTTGTTGAGGTAAATGTTCGGGGAAGAGATTTGGTCGGATTTGTTGAAGAAGCACAACAAAAAACAAAAGACTATATTTCCAAACTTCCCAAAGGAATAAAAGTAGAGTGGGGTGGTCAATTCGAAAATTTTACTCGTGCAAAAAATAGGCTAATGCTGGTAGTGCCCATTGCTATATTAATTATTTTCGGAATGCTAATTGCCGCATTTGGAAGTGTGTTTTACGCAATGGGAGTCTTTATCGTAGTACCTCTTGCAGTTATGGGTGGAATACTTTCTTTATTTTTACGGGGATTGCCCTTTAGTATTCCAGCAGGTGTTGGATTTATAGCAGTAAGTGGAATAGCAGTTCTCAATGGAGTAGTTTATGCTTCAATTTTAAAACAGAGAATTGATGCAGGACAATCTCCCGAAAAAAGTGTTATAATTGCTGCATTAGAGTCACTTAGACCTGTAATGACAACAGAAACTGTAGCACTTATTGGTTTTATTCCAATGGCACTTTCGGGGTCATCTGGTGCGGAGGTTCAAAAACCACTAGCAACAGTTGTAATCGGTGGGATTATAACTTCAACTTTATTCTCTAGATTTTTACTACCAATTACACTAGAAAAGTTATTACTCTATAAACAAAAGTTAACCAATAGGAGGCAAATTCCCGATGAAGATGATTTTGAAATTTCTACTTACCCTAATGATATTAATTAATTTAAATTGTATCACTCAAAATATAATATTAAAAGAAAAAATAGGAAATATTAATGAGCCTACTTTAATTCTTACAAATCATTTTATTTTTTGGGGCTTATGGCAGAATAAAAAAATTGACCTAGTAGAAGAATGTTTAGGAGAAAATCCCATTCGGATAAAAGAAAAATATACTTTTTTTAATATTTTTTCATCTTTAATTACAATGGGTATTTATAACCCTAGAACATCTGAGATATGGTGCGAGAAGGGTAATTTATGATAAGAAATATAATTATATTTATAATATTAATAAATATAATACAATGTAGCAGTATAACATATAAAATTATCAGAAAGCAAAATATAAATAATTTAGAGAATTACAGAGAGATAGATACCAATAATCTATATTTTGTCTTAGGATTATTGCCCAAAGAAAGAAATAATTATGTGTACTCAGTGTGTAAGAGTGAAGAAAAAAATAAAATAGACTTTGAAGTAAAAAATAATACTATTGAATCCTATCCATCCATAGTTAAAACTAAGTATAATTTTATTTCTTCTTCATTTAATATAATATTTGGGACTCTCATATCAAATCGTAAGATTTACGTATATTGCCCATATTAAAAATATATAAATAACTACAGGATAAAATAAAAATCTTATCCTGTGGTACGTAATCCACCAGCTATCGCATTTACAGTTAATAATAATGGAATTAGAACTTTTTCTGCTTCAGCTGTATTCTCCTCTTTTAGATATTTTCTCCAGTCTCTTAAAAGGCTAACCTGTTTTCTATGTATTTCTGATAATCCCTTAGACCTGAGCAAAATAGTTTCATTCATCCTCGGGCGTCTTTCTTCGACTGCTTTTCCAAAAATTTCACTGAGTACAAATTTAGTTTTTTCATATTCTTCTTTAATTTTTCCTGTGAAATAATTTTTATATTCCAGAGATTCTACTAAATCTGCGTATTCAGATGAAATTTCTAAATCCACACTCATTAAATTTGCCTCTATATTCATAATTATATGTCTAAAAAAGTGCCACTCTCTAACTTCATTGGAAAATAACTGGAAAACCTTTGGTTCTTTTTCTTTCATTTCTAATAGCGCACTACCCGCACCATACCAGCCGGGTAAATAGAATCGAGATTGATTCCAACTAAATACCCAAGGGATAGCTCTCAGGTCAGCTAAAGTTCGCTTTCCTGTCCTACGTGATGGGCGTGAGCCATGACGACTATTTTCAATAATATCAATTGGAGTTGCTTGACCGTAAAACTCCATAAACCCCGGTGCTTTTAGTAGATTTTGGTAAATCTCCTGACTTCTCAAGGAAATAGATGTCATGTACTCTTCTAAAGGATGTTCTTTTTTTGGAAGGCTTCTGTGTTTAATTGTAGTGGATGCCGCACTCGCAATTAGTAATTCGAGATTGTATGTCGCGTTATTCCAATTTGCAAATTGTTGAGCAATAGATTCCCCCTGAATTGTCATTCTCATATTACCCGTCAGAGAAGTATGTGGTAATACCTGCATAAAACGGTGAGTTTTTCCACCCCCACGGCTTATTGTTCCACCCCTTCCATGAAAAAATCTTATTTTAGTTGTATTACGATTTCCAACTTCTGTCAATTTTTTCTGTGTACAATATAGATTCCATTGACTTGCTAAAATCCCCCCGTCCTTATTACTATCGCTGTATCCAAGCATCACTTGTTGAACCGGAGTTTTATTGAATTTATTTTTTGAAGTATACCGTAAACTTCTTCTGGTCATAGGATGATTTATAAAACGTTCTAGTATATCAGGTGATCCCTCTAAATCTTCTATTGTTTCAAAAAGAGGAACAACCGGAAGAGGGCAAACTAAACCTTCATCGGTAATAACTAAAAGACCAGCTTCACGGGCTAAAACATATACTGTTAATAAGTCTGAAAGACTTCTTGTCATACTAATTATTAATGCTCCTAATGAATCATAACCATATTTTTTTATTTCATCAGCAAGAACTCTATAACATCCAATCACAGCATCTGCCTCATCCCCACATTTCATATCAGGTAATACAAAAGGTCTAGGTGAGTTTAATTCATTATTTAAAAAACTAATTCGTTTTTCTTCACTCCATACGGAAAAATCATAATCAAAGATTCCGGCAGATTTTAAAAGCTGAGAAAGTGCTTTGTCATGAAATTTACTATTTTGTCTCACATCTAATACTGCAGTATGAAAACCGAAAGCTTGAATTATTCTCTCTGCAGGAATTATTTCTCTTTCTACTAATCTATTCGCTTTGATGGATAATAAATTTTCTTTTAATAATTCTAAATCATTCAATAATTCATTTGAGTTCTTATAAACATAAGATTTTGTTTCATTCATTGAGGGCAATTTTTTATAAACTAGGCTTATAAATTGTCTCCAGGGCTCTCCAGGATTTCGGTCAAGGCAATCTTTTCCCTCTTTTCCGAGTTCGCCTGCCATTTTTTCTGTCAAAGTTAGAAACGATGGATTGGGCTTTTGGATTCTATCTGATAGACTCAAATGACCGGCTAGTTTTTGAATCTCCTTTTCGATAATTTCTATTGCCGAAGATCTAAATTCCTCTAAAGTGTCACGTGTTATTTCTGAAGTAACAAAAGGATGACCATCTCTATCTCCACCTACCCAGTTTCCAAACGTAATACGTGGAAATTTTTTATATGAATCTAAAAAATCAGCTGAAAATCCAGCTTCCTTCCATGCTCCCTTTAACCTTAAATCAACTGATGGTAGTACATTTGGGAAAACATTTTTTAGATAATGTAAAATATTCCTTCTTTCAGATGCCACATCCGGTCTTTCTAAGTAAATTTCTCCAGTCCTCCAGAGTCTTTCTAGGCTTAACTTAATTTCTTCTTTAATACTTTCCTGTTCAAAAGGAGTCCACATTGAGTTTTCCTTTTTTACCAAAAGTAAATATAATTCTCTGTGTTGTTCGAGTATTGTTGCCCTCTTTGCTTCTGTGGGATGTGCTGTTAATACAGGTTCGACATGTATCTCAGGGAAAATTCCAGATATTTGTTCTGCTGTGAATCCTTTTTTAACTAAATCAATTAATTTATCTCCCCAAAGTCCAGAAATTTCTGAGAAGCCTTTATCTGTTTCAATTTTTCTTCTAAATTGAGCGGCTGAGTTTTCTTCAACCATGTTTAATAATTGAAAATAGAGAGATAATATCTGAACTGTTTTTTCTAATTCAAGATCTTTGGGAGCTTCCGTTTTACCTTCTAAAAATGTTATAAATTGAACCAATCTATTTTCACCAAGTTCTGTGAAAATTTCTTTCACACAGTTCAATAAAAACCCCAAATCTTCTAAAACTTTTGATTCTTTCATAAATATCTCCTATTAATTTCTCATTTAGTATGCATTTTTATTAATTAATCCAGTGAATGGAGTCATTAATATTATTTTTAAATCAAAAAACAAAGACCAATTTTCAATATAATAAATATCTGCTTCAATTCGATCTTCTATTGATGTATCACCTCTTAATCCTTGAACCTGAGCCCATCCTGTAATACCAGCTTTTACTGCATGTCTTCTCATATAGTGCTTATGGGAGGATTTAAATTGCTCCACATAAAAAGGTCGTTCTGGTCGTGGACCAACAACAGACATATTTCCTAGCAATGAATTAAAGAATTGCGGTGTTTCATCTAAGGATAATTTTCTCAAAGTAGATCCAATGGAGGTAATCCTAGGATCATTTTTTGTTGTCCATTTGGTATCACTCTCACTTTTCTCTTGAACATGCATACTTCTAAATTTTATCATTTGAAATTTCTTATTATCCAATCCAACTCTTTCCTGGTAAATAAAAATAGGTCCTTCTGAAGTAAGTTTAACCAATAATGCTATTATCATATAAAAAGGAGAGAAAAAAATAATAAATATAAGTGAAAAACAAAAATCAAAGATTCTCTTTACAATTTTATTATAACCATTTCTAAGAGGAATATCTCTAATAGTAATAATAGGTATTCCATCCATCCCTTCTACTCTTCCACGGGCTGTTATAAATTCACTAAAAGCAGGGACTAATTTCAGTTCAATGCCCTCCGAGTCGCAAGAATCAATTGCAGAATGTAAATAATTTTTCTCTTTATCACCAAGAGCATAAATTACTAAATCGGGTCGATTTGATTTCAATATTTCTTCTAGATCTGAAAGATTACCTAATATAGGAAACTTTAAGTCGGATGACTTTTCATCAGCACTGAGATACCCTATTACTAAATAACCATAAATAGCATGCTTTTGTACTACATCGGTGATCCTTTTTGCACTTTGACCAGTTCCTAAAATTAGCATTTTTCGGAGATTATACCCTTTTTCTCTTAAACGCATGAGAAATAATCTAAATAAATAATGAATAATAATTGTAGTAACTATATTTATAGTTGCAAAAAATATGATTACTAATCTAGAAAAACTGATTTCTCTAAAGAAAAATAGTAAAGCTAGCATTACAATTAAATTCAAAATTATTCCTGATAGAATAGAAAATAATTCTTCTACGAAGGATAATCCCCTTCTTGGGTGGTACAAATCTACTCCTAAGAAGGCTAATACCTGAGTGATTGTCAACAATAGTCCTAAATAAAAATAGCTTTTTAAGTCTATGAGTGAAAGTTGAAATGTACCGTCTTCTAGTAAGTAATATCTAATAAAAAATGCAATACTAAAGCTTAAACCTGCATTGAGCAAGTCTAGAATTATAAAACTTAATTTAAAAGTTTGATTTCTTTCTTTTAGCATAGTTATTCAGCTCCTACGGTTGAACGATAACCCGCGTCTAATGGTCTTTTACGGTATCTCCAAAGTCTTGCTCTAGTTTGCGAATTTGATTCATCATCCGAACCTAAATTTATATTTAGCAAGTTAACTGAGAAAAATAAAGATTGATCATAAAATGTCACCTGACTATCAAATGAAGCTCCTCCAGCAATTGTTCTTAAATCCATACTATATCCCCATCGAAATTCAAAATTGTGCAAATTATGTTTAACAACAGTTAGAAGCCTATAAACGTTAATAGCAGAATTTTGTTTAACATTTGATCCATATATTCCTGTGCTTCCGATTAAGTCATAACTCGGATCTATACTTTGATAAGTTGAGGATCCATAATTCGAAGCTAATGTGTAAGCATCCTGACCATTTCTATAAAATGCCTGATCCCCTGATTGATTTGTGTATCTCCATGGTTGTGTTACTCTCGAATCTAGCTCAATTTCTAATCCCCAAAATTTACTGACTTGTAAGTCAGCTTGAATATAATACCTGTATGAATCTAAAAATGGTGATGTATTGAGATAATAATATCCTATTCCAACAGCTGAAGAAGGAGCATAAGATCCAAAACTTTGCAAATATGATGAATTAAAGACGTGATACCAAGTTCCTCCTATCTCTAAACTTTTTATATTTCTTAAAAATGGCAATGAAAATCCACCCATTTGATATCCTCCTGTAAAATTATTATATAGAGGACGATTCTGTGCGGTGTGGTGCACATAATCATTATTCATAAATAGTCCTGAAAAAAAACTTCTTTGTCTTTCTAGTAGAGTTTCTCTTTTTTTCTTAAATCCATCAAATAAATCGTAGTATGCTCCCATTCTAAATATTGTAAAATACCATCTTTGTTGATCAGATGGTTGAGGATTATAGGCTTCAGAAAATCTTCTTAAATCTCGGATTGTTTTTATAGATAATTCTATATCTTCAAATGCGTTACTTTCAATTCCAAATTCAGCTTCATGTATGGCATCTTTTCCATCTCGTAGTACACTATCCGCCAATTCTCGATTTCTTGCCTCTGTTCTTCTGTATGTGGTAGAAAATAATAGTGCTGGAACTCCAAATGTTACTTTATGATTATTTCTGATATAATAATAAGACTCCCTTTTGAAATATCTATCTATAGAGATTTCAGATGCTGTTGGTGTTGTTGTTGAGTTTGCTCTATCTACACTCTGTTTATTTCCTCCAATATAAACTGAAGGAGTAAATGTAAAATAACTTCCTAAATTAATATTTGTTCGTAGGCCTGTTTCCATTCGATTATAATATTCTGTTCTGAGTAAATTTTCTCTATATCTGCCCCAAGGATCATTAAGTGGTACATCAATTGTACTACCAACTAATGGTTTTTTTACTGGGGCACCAAAAATTCTTGTAATCAAAGAATTTAAAGTAAAATCCCAATAGACGGGTGAGTTAAAATAGGGTAGTTCTGATATTTGCGTTGAATTTCTTATTGATAATCTCGGTAATTCATCCCTAACAGGAAAAAAATCAGCCCTATCAATCGGATTGAGAAGGTAGTAAGTTGTAATACGTCGAGCAGAAATATTTACGGATAAATCCCCTCTTGTTTCTGTGTAATCAAAACTTTGAGTTAAGTTTTGTCTTATAAATGCATTTCTTTGATTTCTTCTTGTGTATAAAGCTCGCAACGAATTTGCAGGCTCATATCTAAAACCAAATTCATAGTCAAATCTTGGATTTGAAAATTCTTCCAAGCGTAATTGCATATTTCGCGTTCCGTCTGCACCTAAGTTATTTGTTTTTGCATTTAATACTAAATTTCCTTTCCACCAAGTTTCATTTCTATAACCAATATTGGGAATTCTTCCCGAAAATCCTGTCTGAGAATTTAAAATATCTGCGTATGGTGAAAGACACTTTCCACCTACTTCCAGGCAGGCTTCTCCCTTATCGACTTGATTAGTTACCACAGCCTGGTCTGCATTACCTACGTTAAATCTATTCAAATCAGTGTATCTCCCTGCAAATTGGTAATACCTATAATTTGCAAACCCAAAATCCAAATTATAATTTAACCAGGGACTTACTTTCCAAAATTCAAAACCTACATGTTGTCCAGTTTTTTCATATCCATCTACTTTTATTTTTCTACCTATTGGACTTAGTAATGAATTTACAGCTGTGGGTTCAGACCATTGATATGCAGTTTGAAGAAATTTCCCCTGGGTTCTATTTTGTCCTGCCTGTACAATCCAACCACTACCTAAACTTGATCCGTAGTACAAAGGTAACCAAAAGACTTTAGAACCCCCTACGCTTAACCACATATTGGTTGCTATAATACTTCTATCATCATAAACAAATATTTTCTTAGCTTTAAATGAATAATGTGGAACTTCTGCATTACATGTTGTAAAATACCCCATATCTAATAAGTATTTATTTTCATCAATTTTTTTTAGTTTTTTTCCTGCAAAGTTAACAGGAAACATTGAGGCTTTTGTGTCGTACACTATTCCTCTTTCCTGATTTATATCATAAATAAATTTATCTCCACGAATTTCCATTGGTCCATCTTTATAGAAAATTCCACCTTCAGCATAAATTTCATTTCTTTTGGTATCAACTGAAATCGAATCAGCTATGATAGAGCCTTCGCCAACTTTTACTTTAACCCTTCCTCGTAGTACAAGTACACCACTTTTTGTTTTATCTATTGATAAAAATTCACCTTCTCCAGCATTTTCAATAACATAAGGTGGTTTATTTTTTTTATCTAAGCTGGCTGGATTAATAGGCTCTTCTTTTTTCTCTTTTTCCTGTAAAGATTCTTTAAGTCTGATTCTCTTTGCATATACAGAACCATCAGTTGATAAGCCCAGTTTAAATAAGTATTCATCAACTTCTCTGTCCGTAAGACTTTCTAAAACTTTCTTTAATAGTCTTTTTTGAGTTTCTGTAATCGCGGCCTGTTTTTCTTCTTCACCGGGTGTTTTTTGAGGTATAGTTTCAGAATTGGGATCAATTAAGCGTATTAAGTCTCTATTGTCCTGAGAATATAAGGGATAAAAAAATAGAATACAGATAGAAAGAAGAAGAGTCCGGAGCATGAATTGAATTTTCTTTTCCTTAACCTCTAAATATAATTCCATGACCATTACGAATTGTTTTTAGGAAACTTCATTAAAAAAAAGAAACAAGCTCTTAGTTTATTTCTAAGTTTTAATTTTGAATTCAGCAAAGAGTGGAAGATAAAAATATATAAATGTTCGACAAATATAGGATTAATCTGTTAAATATAAGCAAATAATTACAATATATCTATTAATATATAAGTTATGTCGTCCTGATATCTTACTTTTGCACCAGTAAATTTAGACAGATCTTTCAATAATAAGTTAGATGTATTTTTTGCTCTTAAGCCTTTTACCTTTTTAAAGAATTCGGCGAGGGATCCGTTACCATATTCAACTCCCTCCGGGTTTGAGCATTCCGTTAAGCCATCCGTATAAAGTAAAATTCGATCCCCAGATTCTAATTGTAAGGATACTTTTTCAATATTTGTTTCTGCATGGACTCCAATCATTGCACCCTTAGGTTTTAATTCTACCAAGCTATTCTCTTTTGATTTCCAAATCAGTAGAGGAGGATGACCACAGCTTGCATAGGAAATTATTTTTGTGATAGGATCAATTAGTACAAAGCTCGCAGTGAGTAATTGATTACCCAATTTCTGATATAGAGATGAGTTCATGTATGACAAAAGTCTATTTGGTTCGATGAAATACTTAATTCCTTTGGAGAAACAATATTTTACGCTTGAAGCAAATAAAGAAGCAGGTATTCCATGTCCTGTAACATCTGCAATAAAAACTCCAAATTTATTATCTTTTTGACAAAAATCATAGTAATCGCCACCTATTGTATTGCTAGGTATATATACTGCATATATATCAAGCCCTTCTACATTTGGAGTTTCTGATGGAAGAATTGTTCTGTGTATTCTACTGGCAGTTTCAATTTCCAACTGAATAGAGTTTAACTTTTCTTTAAATTCTCCTGATTTTCTTTCAATTTCCACTTTCTCATTTTTTAACATTTGAAGCCGAATACTTAATGCTAATGAGAAAAGTATTACTTCCATAAAGAAATTTATTATAAATCCATACATAGTAAACGTATTACGTGGAATAATATTGTAATTACTCAAAACATTACTTCCAACAAAAATCGAAAAAATTATTCCTGATATTAAATAAAATTTTGCGTAAAGATTTCCTATGAATACCATAAATAACGCAATGAGTAGGGTAGTAGTATTCCATAATATAATATAAATACTTATAATTAAAATTGATTTAGTGAAACCAAGAAAAGGTATAAAAATAAGTGTGATCAGTAAGATATATAAAAATATATTTAGTATATTTAGAATTTTTTTGTAATTAGGTTTGATTCCTAAAAATTCAATATAAAATTTATTTCCAAAAATCATTACAAATATTGCTGAATATAGCATTAAATAAGTATTTATTTTTGGAAAATCAGGGATAATATATTGAAATGTAAATCCGTAGTATCCAGATAAAAAGATTACAAAACTTGCTATTTTAAATGAATAATAAAAAAAAGTCTTATCTTTAAATGAGTAATACAATAGATGATGAAACAAACCTAATATAGTACAAACTCCAAAGAAACATCCAAATATAAATAATAATTTATAATCTCTTAAATACAAATCCTTATAGTTCCAAATATTTATAGGAGCCATAATAGTTGTTTGAGATTTCAATCGAATTAGGAATGTCCTAGTTTCTCCTGGAGTAATTTTTATAGGAAAAATAAAGTTTTTATGAGGTATTACTCTACTTGAAAAAGGAAGATGATCTCCAGTTAAGTACGATGTAATACTATTATCAACTTCTTGGGAATAAAATTCTAAATCATCTATACCTGCAAATTCATATTCTACTAAAAAATTATTTTCATTAATTGAATTATTTTGAATACTAAATCTTAACCAAAGTTGACTTTCTGTAAATCCAAGATTTAGTATTTGCTCGGAGCTATTTTTAAATTTAGAGTCTCTTTTACCCTCAAAGATCTCTTTTGCACTAGACTCGTAGTTTATATCTTCGTAATAGTCTAAATATTTTCCTATCCTCTCTGCACTAATCTGATCTGATATTGATATAATTTCACCAGGGTATAGAGAGGTACTTTGAAAAATGAATAAAAATATAAAATATATAAAAAAGATATTATAATTTATTTTTGTTAAAAAACTAAACATCAATGAATTTTTAAATTATATTAAATTAAAATAATTTAGATAAATCTTTTCCAATATCATCAGGTGAAGTCTGAGGGGAATATCTTTTTATGATAGTTCCTTCCTTGTTTAAAAGAAACTTTTGAAAATTCCATTCTATCTCACCTTCAAAACCCGGATTGGTTTCCTTAGAGGTTAGATATTTATAAAGTTCGCTCTGGCCATCCCCTTTTTTTACCTTAATTTTGGAAAACAATGGAAAGGTTACTTTATAGTTTATATCACAGAATTGTTTGATGTCCGCTTCTGTTCCAGGCTCTTGACCCATAAAATCATTGGCAGGAAATCCTAAGATCTCAAAACCTTTGTCCTTAAATTGTTCATAAAGCGCTTGCAAGCCCTTGTATTGTGGTGTTAATCCGCACTTAGATGCAACATTGACGATTAGCAAGGTTTTTCCTAAGTAATCACTTAATTTAATTTTGTTACCATCTATATCGTTCATCTCAAATTGGAGTGGTTTATTCATTATATCTATTCCTTTATTTTTTATTATAGGTCAAGGGGATTCTAATTCCGATTCTGTTCAACTGTATTTTAATACATCCCTTATAATATCAGCGGCATCCGATGTAGGGGATTTTTCAATTTGTTTTTTGACTTCTTTTGATGCAGTTCTCTCGTCGTATCCCAATTGAACTAGTGCCATAATGGCTAAATTTTCTTTTTCATCTTTAGGTGTTCCCGTTGGAAGTGAATCTTCAAGAAAGCTTTCAAATTTTTTTAAATTTTGTTTTACCTCAAATAAAATTTTTTCTGAAGTCTTCCCTTTTACCTTGGGAATTTTTTCTAGTTTTGTCCTATCCTCGCGTTTTACGGAGTCAATTAGTTCTGCTGGAGTCATAAATGATAGTACGCGTAGTGCAGTCATTTCTCCAATTCCTTGGAGACTTTTCAAGAGTTCAAAGAGATCCCTTTCTTTTTCCTCCTGAAAACCAAAAAGTTTTTGAGATCTATCTGTAATAGAATGATATACAAACAAATATATCTGGGATCCTTTTTTATCTTTAAGATTGTCATAGGATTTGAATGAAATATTGAGTTCATAAACTACACCATTAACATCAATATATATTTTATTGATATTAATTTTCCAGAGGCTACCACGGAGTCCAGCGATCATATAATTCCTTATTAATTGAGTAGGTGAAGATTAAATAAATACGATTCAATTTCAGAAAACTTTTCTTCTTTGGAAAGTTTTAACACTTCATCAGTCAATCTTTTTGCCTGTGATAAATCGATACCACTGATTAATTTTTTTATTTTTTTTACCATTGGGATGGCGACCGAGAGTTCTCTAAATCCTAATCCAATCAGTAGTATTGTAAAATTTAAATCGGAAGCTAATTCTCCACATAAACTGAGAGGAGTTTTTGAATCATGCGAGACATCTGCAATATTTTTTAATGTTTTTAAAAAGGAGTAATTGAGTGGATTATAGAGTTCGGAAATATCTGAATTGTTCCTATCCACAGCCATAAAGTATTGAAGTAAATCATTTGTTCCCACTGAAAAAAAGTCACAATGATTCGAAAAAATCTCCAGAGAAATCGCACAAGCGGGAGTTTCTACCATTATCCCCAATTTTGGATTTTTAAATTTTATTCCCCTTTTCGAAAGCTCATTTTTACATTCAGCTAGAACTTTCTTTGACTCTAGAAATTCACTGAGTTGGGTAATCATTGGAAACATGATAGCAATATTACCAAACAATGTCGCCCTCAGGATTGCTTTTAATTGTTTCTTGAATTTATCCTGATTTCTAAGGCTATATCTAATTCCTCTATTCCCCAAAAATGGATTATCCTCCGGCTCTTCCATCTCAATCTTATCCGCACCCACATCAAAAGTCCGTATGATAAATTGTTTTCCTTCTAGTCCAATTGCAATTTTTTTGTAGATTTGAAATTGATCCTCTTCGCTAAGATTATGATTGGAGGATTCCATCATAAGAGTCTCCGTTCTAAACAATCCAACTCCCTCTGCACCCAATTGGATAATGCTTTTGCAATCCTCATAGGATTCCAAATTAACTTTAATGTGAATTTTTTCTCTATCTCTCGTATGACAGGTTGTAGAAAATTTTTCTAAAATATTTAATTTAGGATATGCTTCCGAGAACCCATAATTTTTTATTTGGGATATATTAGGATTTTTGCATATTGTTCCAGAATCCCCATCTAAGAATATAAATTCACTTTCTTGAATTTCAGAGGTAATTCCTTTTATACCCACAACTGCAGGTATTTCAAAATGTTTGGCAAGAATTGCCATGTGCCCCGTCCGTCCCCCCTTCTCGGATGCTATCCCTTTGATAAAGGACTTATCCATGTGAAGCATTTGAGAAGGAGTTAACTCGTGGGCAACTATGATCACGGGAGATTTTAGCTCTGATAAAATATGATAGTCGCTTCGCTTACCCAATAAATTATTTTCTATTCTCTTGCCAATGTCCCTAATATCCGTAGCCCGCTCTCTGATATACTCATCATTGATATCTTCAAATTCTTTGGAGATTCTTTCAATTTCATGAAAAAGTGCAAGGGGAGCATTTTCAAACTTGGACTCTATCCTGCTTTTTACTCCATTTATCAAAAGTGGATCTTCGAGCATACACATTTGAGCCACCAATATCTCTTTTAAATCGTCATTTTCAACGGAGTTTTTTTCTACGATAAGATCGAGCTCCTTCTTGGTCTTGTCTATAGCAGTTTGAAATTTATGAATTTCAGATTTTATCTTTTTGGGATCTATAATGGTTTCTAATATCAAATGATTGGAAGAAATAATTTTTAAAGTAGGACCATAGATCTTTCCTGGTGATGCTGATATACCTTTAAATAATTGTGTAATTTGTTTCATTCATCTCTCAATCTTCAGATTTGAATTTTCGCTTTGTATATTTCGATGTAAATCTGTTAAATTTTAAAAAGACAGAATATTTTTTTCTTATAAAACATATTAAAAATCATAGAATTAAGATTCTGTCAAAGTATAAATTTAATAATCTTTAATTTAATCATTATAAATTTTTAGTGAATAGGACATAAAACCGTTGTTGTAGGAAAGAGACATTGTTGTATTTTTACTACAAATCTTAATACTTAAGCCCCTCAAAATCGAATAAAATAAGGGTTTTTTTTGAATTATGTCTCATTGAACATGGCACGATTGTTGCAATAAATACAGAAAGGTTACGAAATGATGAACATAGGCTTAAAGAAACGTAGAACGATTAAAAATGAAATAACAATATGTGGAATTGGGCTACACTCGGGTAAGCAAGTAACAATGAAAATGCACCCGGCAGAGAGTGGGGATGGTATTACATTTATTCCCAACTCTTCCTCTTTTAAAAAATTCAAAATTCCCGTTTCATTAGAATATGTTGTGGATACGTCCAATGCAGTAACTTTAGGTGATGGGATATATACAATCCAAACAGTTGAGCATCTATTAGCAGCATTGCACACCAGGGGAATCACTGACATGCTCATTGAAATTGATTCTCTTGAAATTCCCATCATGGATGGATCTAGCCAACCATTCATGGAAGCCATTCCGCTAGAAAGTATCCATGAATTTTCCGAAGAAGTAGAGCCTATCAGAGTTATTAACCCAATTTGGGTTGTAGATGGCGATAAATATTTAGTGATATTACCAAGTGATACTTTAAAAATTACCTATCATATTGACTTTAAACATCCTTTGCTAAGAGGTCAAAGTTTTACAACTGATATCAATGAAGAAATTTTGGAAAAAGAAATTCTCCCGGCAAGAACCTTTGGTTTTTTGAGGGACGTGAAAGCGCTACAGGAGAGAGGGCTCGCTATGGGGGGTTCTCTGGACAATGCTATTGTATTGTCAGATGAAGGTTATTTGAATGAATCCCTCCGATTTGAAAATGAATGCGTGCGTCATAAAATATTAGACCTAGTCGGTGATTTATCCATTATTGGAAGACCTATCATAGGACATATTCTGGCTTCAAAGGCCGGTCATGCTTTGGATATTTCTATGGGAAAACTCCTCTTGAGTAAATTTACAGGAGATGAAGTTAGCAAATTCAAAAGTAAAAGAGTTTACCAATCAGAAAAAAGAAAAGCTCACATGGGTGTGATGTAATTTCTAAAATCAAATAAGGATAATAGGAAATTAAAATCTTTGGTTGAGCTTTTCACTTAAAAGAAAAATTAGCTTTTCTTTTTTACTTATATCAAGACCCAATTTTTGTATGGAAACAATGTTTTCATACTTCCCACCGCAGGGATTGATTGTCTGAAAAGTTTCCAAAGTATTTCCAATATTTATAGATGCCCCGAAGCTGGTAAAAAAAGATTTAAAATAGATTCCAAAAGATACAATTTTCTTCTCCGGTTCATTTGCTATATAAAGTCCGGGACTCTCCTTTTTATCAACCACTGATAAATCCCAAATTTCTTGTAAGCATTCTCCAATACTCAATCTGAAAAATCCGATAAAATCTATAACAGAAATATTTCTCTTTTTTAAATCAATATGAGGATAAACAACCAATTGTCCCGGTTCATGGGCTGTAAAATCTCCCCCCCGTTTTGTATAGTAGAGTTCTACTCCTTTTTGTTTTAACTCTAATGTAGAAAATAATAAATTTTTCTCTTGAAAAGAAGTACCAGCAGTTATTGTGGGAGGATGTTCCAGAAAAAAAATGCTTTCAAGTCTCTTCTTTCTTGCTTTTTCTTGGAAAGAGATATATTGGTTGTAAGATAGTAAATGAGAAAAACGGAAGATTTTCATTTAATTGGAGTATAAAATTTTGGAAAAATTAAAGCAAGTTATTTCGTACCTCTTATCCGAGTCCGAGCAGGGAAGGGCACGCCTTGATCTTTCTAAATTACTTTATTACAGCGATGCGGTATATTTTCAACATCATGGAGAAATAATTACTGGCGAAAAATATATTCATACAGAAGATTCTCCCCAACCAATTCATTTTTATGAATCACTTTCTGACTTAATACGGGAAGATATAATTGAAGTAAAAATAGGTATCGAAAATTCAAAATTAGGAAGTTTTCATTTATATTCCAAAAATATAAATTATTTAAGTCTAAATAGAGAAGAAAAAAGAATAATTAACAAGGTATTAAAAGCATTTCCCGCAAAAGTTTTAGATGAGAACAAGCAATATCCCAATCTATATGAGAATTATGTGATAACCCCTGTTTTTTCTGAGATACAAATCAATAAAAAAACAGTGAATACAAAAATTCATATACTTAGAAAAAAAAGTGTTTTGACCTTGTCGGGAAAAATTTTTAGGGTATTATACGAAGAGTAAAAACTCGAAATATTATGATAATTACAATCTGTAAAAGCAAAATACACAGGGCTACTGTGACAGAAGCCAACCTACACTATGAAGGTAGTTTAACTGTTGATATGGATTTGATGGATGCCGCTAAAATGGTGCCGTACCAGCAAGTTAGTGTGGTAAATGTCAATAATGGAGCCAGATTAGAAACCTACCTCATAGAAGGAAAGAGGGGGAGTGGTGTAATTTGTTTAAATGGAGCCGCGGCCAGGTTAGGACATGCCGGGGATATTGTAATTATCATTGCCTACGGAATGTTAGCGGAAACAGAACTTCCGAGTGGGTATCATCCAATTGTTGTTCACGTGGATTCAAAAAATAAAATTAAAAGTATTTGATTCCTGAAAAGCATATGGAAATATGATATTTAAACCCTAATCTTTCCTTAAGGGTTTTACGATAATTTTACTATCAATACAGAATGGACGAGAATCGATGAAACTATTTCCTAGACTTGTATCCTCCTTGCTGGTTTTACTACTGGCATCCCAATTAATGGCTGAGGGAGAAACTACCGCTACTGCTGCTGCACCACCCGATGAAACACCTGATCAAGCGGTTACCAGAAGAAAAGATAGAAGAAAGGTATTAAATGAATCCCTTAAGGATCAACAATCACTACCTACTGAAGACTCTAACTTAGAAGTTAAAAACATAAACTATCTTAAGACTTATGCTTCCAGTGGAAGAGGGGAGTTTTTGAATGTTACTTTTGATTTAATCAATAAATCAGAAAAAACTAAAGAATACCTCGTATATGTTTTAGCATTGCATGAAGCTGTGGTTCCTGTGCCCTATCCATCTAATTGGAGAGCGGATGATCCTCAAAAAAATATTAAAATCATTAAATTTCAAAAATTATCTCCTGAACTCTTAGAAGATAAAATAGTAATTGGTGAAAAGACAACAGCTGATATGGCTAATTTAAAATACAAATCAGTTTTAAATCAGTCTCTCAATAGACTCGACGAACCTGGTTTGGATAATTTTATCAATTATTTGATTAAAAATCCAGATAAGGCTCTAAAAGTAAAAGTATTTGGCAATGAATCTCCTGCAAAATCAGAGTATATTACATCTAACCTCTCCACTTTAAAAGAAGAACGAGATAGAGATGTAAACTATGCAACTGAGAACCACACTTGGACAATTCAGAACAATAAGTTTACAACGACAGTGACCACTCACCACTTTTCTCTATATAGAAATGACTATCTTTTCTTTAATAAGATTTTAGTTCTGGTTTTTGACCCATCTCGTCCGAACCAAAAACTAGTTTATAGATCTCTTCAAACTTTGAATGGATTAAACTTTAAATAAGACAATTTAATATCCCCTAGAATAGAAGCTCGCTTTTCAAAAGCGGGCTTTTTTTATTTTTAGGCTCTCAATTTGAAAAAAGAATTTTTCCTTCTTCAAATCTCTTTGCTATTTCGGTTTTTTCCAATTCTCCAAGAGTGGTGATTTCAGCTATATCCGTCCTTGCTTCTTCTATGAGGGTAATATCATCCTGAAGATTGGCAACTTTGAAATCGGGAAGTCCGCTCTGTCTAATTCCTAAAAGTTCTCCGGGACCTCTTAGCTTAAGATCTACTTCAGAAAGATAAAATCCATCTCCGGATTCAACCATAGCTTCCAGGCGAACTTTGGCATCTTCCGAATATTTATTCGAGGTCATGAGAATACAAAAACTTTCTAAATCACTTCTACCAACACGTCCTCTCAATTGATGGAGTTGGGAGATACCAAATCGATCTGAGTTTTCAATCACTAAGACTGTTGCATTGGGAACATCAATTCCGACTTCAACCACAGTCGTGGTTACTAAAATTTTAATTTTATTTCTTCTAAATGCATCCATTACGGATTCTTTTTCCGTAGTTTTCATTTTTCCATGCAAAAGACCAACCTCAAAGTCTTGAAATACATCCCTTTTTAATTTTTCGTACGATTCAATACATGATTCTAAGTCTATTTTTTCAGACTCTTCAATTAGAGGATAAACTATAAAAGCCTGTCTTCCTTGAAATACATATTTTCTGATAGATGTATATACATTCTGACGTTTGTCTTCTGTAATCCATTTTGTTACTATGGGTTTTCTTCCTTTTGGTTTATTTTTTATTGTGATTAGTTTTAAATCTCCATAAAGTGTAAGACAGAGTGTTCTTGGGATAGGAGTTGCTGTCATCGCAAGGATATCAGGATTTTTACCTTTGGAGCGAAGTGATTCCCTTTGCTCAACCCCAAATTTATGTTGTTCATCTATAATTACCAAACCGAGATCTTTAAATTGCACATCTTCTTGGAAAAGAGTATGTGTCCCGATTGCTAATAACGTATCACCTGTTTTTAACCTTTCCGTTTTCTCTTTTTTGATTTTTTCTTTATCTTTTCCTAAGAAGAGATCTATTTTTAAAAAGGGAGAATTTTGAAATAAGCCCAGAATATTTTCGTAGTGTTGTCTCGCGAGAATTTCTGTTGGGGCAATAAAACAAACTTGAATATTATTATCAATATAATGAAGGGCAAATAGTAGAGCAGTAATTGTTTTCCCGGAGCCTACATCGCCCTGCAATAGCGCCGCGGCGGGTACATCATTTTTGGTGAGTTCTTTTAGGATTTTGATACCATTT
>CANGZW010000064.1 GCA_947458405.1 Leptospiraceae bacterium | reverse complement strand
TATGAATCTGCATTGAAATTAGCTAGATTGGGAGCATCTGTAATACTGGTATCAAAAAATATAGAAAAATTAAAAGAAGCAAAAGAAAAAATAATTAAAGAAACAGGCAATGCAAATATTTATATAGAATCCTGTGATTTATCTTTATTGAATGAAACTAAAAATTTGGCAAATAAACTTAAAGATAAGTTTTTATCAATTGATATATTAATTAATAATGCAGGTGCACTTTATAATGAGAGAACAATTACAGGAGAGGGAATAGAAAAGACTATTGCTCTCTTACTTTATTCTCCCTTTATTTTTACTGAGACATTACTTCCATTGCTTAAAAAGAGTAAATCACCCAGAATAATTAATGTATCTAGTGGTGGTATGTATACAGGGAAGTTAAACTTAGATGATATGGAAAGTGAAGAGAATTACAATGGCTCTTTGGCGTACGCCAGAGCAAAAAGAGGCTTGGTGTATCTCTCTGATTACTGGGCTACAACTCATTCAAAGGATGGTGTTAAATCTTATTCTATGCATCCGGGATGGGCAGATACGGAAGCGGTAAGAAATAGCCTTCCAGTTTTTTATGAAGTAACTAAGTATATTCTAAGAACACCTAAAGCGGGGGCAGATACTATTATCTGGTTAGCATGCTCGGAAGAAGTTGATTCAATCAATGGTGGGTTTTGGCTCGATAGGGAAAAACAACCGATTAATATAATTGAAAATACAGTAAATTCGGAAGATGAAATAAATATTTTTATAAATAATCTTATGAAGTTAAAAGATAGATTTTCTTAAATATCCTATTCAATATTTGAATCTAATCGAATCATTCGAACAACATCTTTGTGGCAGTCTTCTCGATTATTTCCTTTATATGGTGGTAATTTAGAGTACCACTTTCCAGTTTCAAACTGTAGATCAATCCAATAGGAATATAGAACAGTGGAGCCATTATTATTTTGTAATTCGATTCGATGAAAGTCGGGTGTACTGAGTCCAAAAATTTTAATTATATCATTTTCTCTTAGTGTTATTTCAACTTCTCCTGGATCAAATTGATACGTAGTACCATCTTTAGTTTTCTTTAGATTCTTAGCAGTGAAATTTAAAATATAAATTTGTTTAATATTTTGAACCTGAACTTTTTTAGTGTACTTTATTCCTTCTCTTTCATGCTGAAAAATTAACTCATCCCTGGTAATTTCTGTTCTCCCATTTATTTCTCTACCATCGCAGAGTTTTATTAATACATTTATAAGTCTTTTTCCCTTTTTATCTTTTTTAATAGAACTCTCAGAAAAATTTGAGATATTGGGACTTTGGGGAACTGTGGGTTCAGTTATACTATCTTGAGCGGTTATATTAAAAAATAATATTAGAGTAAAATATATTATAAATATTTTTATATACATTGAATTAGTCTCTTTTTGGTTGAAATTCAAAAACTAGCAGTGCACAATCATCCTCATAGGTAGATGATCCAGTAAAATTGTCTAGAAAAGTAGAAATGGTATCAACTATATCTGTTGGTGAAAGCATTTTTATTGTTTCTAAGTATTGTAAAAAATTCTCTTCTGTTAGCATTTCTCCATTTAAATTTCTAGCTTCCGTGATACCATCTGTAAAAAGAATTATTTTATCGCCATCATTTAAAAGTAAAGATTTTTCTTCACAGTTGGGTTTCATGATTTCAACAATCATTTTTCCTTTTGTATTCAAGTAAATTGGTTTTCCATTTTTGGGTAAATAAGCTAAGGGGGGATGTCCTGCATTCGAGAATTTAAACTCCCCAGTTCTTGTATTTATAAAACCTACAATTGCTGTTAAGAAATTTTTGTCTAATTTACCTGTTAAATTTTTTAGAACCATATCGGGGACCATTGAAGGTTTGTGCAAATAATTCAGCCAATTTTGTAATGATATTTTCACCATGGATGCAATCAACGATGCTACAATTCCATGTCCTGAAATATCACAGATAAAAACTCCAATATGAGTATTTTTTTTGCCTTCTATTATATCTATAAAATCCCCACCCACACTCATCATAGGCTTATATAGGTAAGAATAGCTTAAATTTTTAAATTCCTTATCCATTCCTGGCATAAGTGACATTTGTAATTTGCCAGCTATTGAAATTTCTTTCTCTAAAATTTTATTCTTTTCTTCTAAAATTATCTTTTGTGTTTGAATAGTATTAGTTTTTTCGAGGAACTGTACTTCAGTTTTTTGATTTTCTAATTCAATTTTTTTCTTTACTTCCTCGATTTTTCTTTCTGAAATTTCTATTGCTTTTTCTCCACTTTTTTTATAAAAATCTAGTTTATTTACAAGAGATAGAGAAATTAAAATAACAAGGAGAATATTTGCAGTATGAATTGAATAAAGAGAATATATACTTAATGGAAAAATCCCTAAACTAACAAATATCTGAATAAATACTGCTATTAGTAGTAGAATCCAAGATAAAACAAAAAATTTCAAAAATGTATTACCTCTTGTATAAACCATAAAGCCAGCTATAATAAAAAGTAGTACAATAGATATACTTGAGATATATATAAAAATAGTAGCAAAGTGTCTATCTATAAATATTTCAACTAATGATATGGATAGTGTAATATAAATGATTCTTTTTAAAAATATATGTATAATAGGTGTAAAAGATTTCGTGTCTAAATATTCCATAGTAAAGAGTGATCCTAAAATAAGTGAAATTAAGATAATATTATTTGAGTATTTACTTAAAATCTGAAAAATTAGTAAGGGGGGAAGGCTTCCATTTAAATAGCTAATCATTAATAACTGTGCTAAAATAAAAAGAGAGTATAAACCAAAAACTTTATCCCTTAAAATTATATATATGACAAAATTATATATAAATAAAGATAATATTGATCCTGTATAAAAACCTATAAAAATTTTTCTTAAATTTAGATTAGACATGATCTCAGTTTCTCTTTGGATCCTGATTGGAAGTTCTAGGGCCTCGTGACTTTTAACTCTAATAAAATATGTTTTTGTGTCTCCTTTATTAATAAAGAGTGGAAACATAGGGAGATTTGAATTTTCAAGTGTATTTTTATTATCTGATTCATCTCCATCTCTCATTTCATTCCATGAATCTGTAAAATAATAAAATTTTATATCATCTGTGTAACTGTTAATTATTTCTAACCAATAATCAGAATGATTAGAGTTATTTTTTATCTCAAATTTTAACCAAAAAACTGACTTTGATATATAAAAATTTAGTGCATTTTTATCATAATTTTTAAAAGGAAGTTCGCTATCATTCAATATATCTGTAAAAAGTAATTTTTCCTCTTTATCTTCATAATAAGAAATCTCTTTTGTTAAGAAAAAATCCTTATGATCATTATTTAATTGTATTACTTCCCCTCTTAAAAAATGCAAGGGGGTTAACAATAAGAAAGTAATTGCTAATATAAAATATTTTAAATAAAAGATTCTCAATTTTTTAATATCTTAAAAGTGGTCTATACCATGGAATTCCAATTGTAAGTAAAATTATAATTAAAATATAAAAAATCAGGACTATTCTAAATTCTTTTTGAAAATCCTGAGTTTCTTTTTTTAATTTTGCATTTGTAATATGACTCAAAGCCAATGCAATTGTCAAAATAAAATTATGTTCTACAGCAAAAAATCGTAAATCTTTATCTTTCATGACAACAGAATATTCAGTAAATATTCTCATAGTGATGGGACTTAATCCGTAGAGGATTAAACCGATTAAAAATTGAATACTTAGGGCAATTGCAAAAATTTTGTGAATTTTTTTAAACGTGTCTAAAAAAATCTTGCTTTTATAGGAATTTATCAAAAAAAATATAGAAATAATAAACGTAAATATTACAATCCATCTAAAATAGGAATGAAAAAGCAAAAAAATCTCTGGCATAAAACCTCTTAATTAATTAGATATATTAAATGTTTGTATATAGATTGCAAGTCTAAAATTATTAGTTGAAAGTTAAGGGACAAATAACCCCATTGAGAATAAGATAAGACAAATGACCATTCAGAATAACAAAATTAACTATATAAAAATTCCATCCCTAGTTTTGGATTATTTCTTTGGTAAAGTAGCTTTTTACACTTCTTATGTCTTTGCAGTATCCTTATTTTCAACTGGTATAGCTGGAATCGTGGCTACTTTCTTTTCATTGTACTATTTTGATGCAGTCAATTTAACCGTAAGCCATGATTTTATGGTTATTTTAAAGTTCCTAATAGCAGCCTATTGGCTTGCATTGATGATCCAAAATGGTATATTTTATAGATTAGGTTTTATTGGAATTTTTAAGCATGTCAGAAATATAAATAGGATGATCTCGACATATCCAAAAATTGTGATACGAGATGATTTAATTGAATCCGATTATAAAACTTTATCGCGTTCCCTTATGTACTACCCTTTGTTTAATGCTATAAATTTAATATCATGGATAACCAGTGCATTTATAATAATTTCTATTGCTTCAATATACACAGAAGGATTTAAAATTAACATTATTTTTGCTCTCTGCACTATAAGTGTGATACTAGTATTTATAAGTTTCACATTTTCATATGTATTAGCAGAATCTCTTACAGGAAGAATGAGAGAAAATTGTAAGCGAATAATGGCAGAAAAAAAGATTCCTTACGTTGATAGAGCAACAGCCACGGTAAGATTAAAAATGGTATTTTTTCTGATATTATTTACTGTTAATTTATTTTTATCAAACATTCTTACGTACTACAATAGGGATAATATTGATCAAATTATTAATTTTTTTATAATTACAATTCTTGTTTCAATATTACTTGCCAATACAATTTTCAAACTAATATATGATTCTCTTAAACAAATTGAATTTGCATCCCATGACTTAATTCGTGGTGGCTTGGGAATGATACATTCCAGATCGCTCGATAAAGAGTTTATAAATGTAACCCTAGGTATAAATAATGCCTCAAAAAAACTATTAGAATACCAACAAACTCTTGAAGAGAGAGTAAACAGCAGAACAAGAGATTTAAATGTAGCTCTCCAGGATATTCGAGATAAAGAATTTATAATGGAGACGGAACTAGATTTTGCCGCCGACATACAAAAGGGTATTATTCCAACAAATTTAGCTCCTTGGAATGGTATAAACTTTGCTTCTTACTATCAACCAATGGGGAAAGTTTCTGGTGATTACTATGATTTATTTCGATTTTCGGGACATGTATTTGCTCTTTTAGCGGATGTTTCGGGACATGGAGTTCCTGCGGCACTTATTACTATGCTTGCAAAGCAGGCATTTTCTAATGTAATACATGAGTCTTTGAATCCAGATGAAATTTATAGACAGGTTAATGAAATAATAGTAAATAGAGTAGAGACCAGTGATTATCTGACCTGTTTTTTGTTAAAAATTGACCAAAGAAATAGAGTTATATTTGGAAGTGGAGCTCATCCGAATGCAATACGGTATAGCTATAAGAAAGGTGTTTGTGAATTATTGGATACAAATGGAATGTTTATTGGTTCAATGTTGGAAGCAAATGAATTTTACGAAAATGGTACTACAAAGTTAAGTAGTGGTGATAGAATATTTATGTATACGGACGGTGTTGTAGAGCATAAAAATATTCAAGGTGAACAATTTGGTGTGGATAGGGTAGTAGAATTAATTAAACTTTTAAAGAGAGAATCTTTAAAAAATACAGTAGATGCAATAGCCAGTAATCTAAAAGATTTCATGGAAGGGGCTCAGGTGAGAGATGATATATCAATCTTTGCAATAGAGCTCGATCCTAGATGGTCAACATTTGCGAATATTTTCAATGATAGTGTGAATTTAATGAAAGAGAGAAGATTCGAAGAAGCAGAGAAATCATTAAATTTCGCTAAACAACTGATTCCTACTTTTTATGGATTAAATTTTCAATTGGCAACTCTTCATTATCATTTAAAAAAATATGAATTAGCAGACTCTCATGTGGTTGAATATTTGAAAGATAAACCTAATGACAAGCATGGATTAAAATTAGCCATTCGAATTAATCGAAAACTAGAAAGAGATATAGAAGTTGAAGAATATCTTAAATTATTAAAGGATGTATCACCAAGAGATGCCAAAAGACTCAGCCTTAAATAAAGCTCTAGTTATTTTTTCTGGGGGATTGGACTCCACCGTTTGTTTATATTTAGCCAAAAAAGATTTTTTGCATGTTGAGGCTTTATCTTTTGATTACAATCAAAAACATAAAATTGAACTCTCTAAAGCTAAAAGAATAGCTAAGAAATTAGAAATTTCCCAAACAATAATTAAAATATCATCTGAGATTTTTTTGGGAAGTTCATTGATCGATAAAGACTTAAAGGTTCCTAAGAAGTCTTTAAATAAAAATAAATTGCCTAATACTTATGTTCCGGGTAGAAATATTTTATTTTTATCCTATGCTGTATCCTTTGCAGAAAGTCGCAATATAGGAAATATTTTAATAGGTGTAAATGCATTGGATTTTTCTGGATATCCTGATTGTAGACCTGATTTTATTCAATCATTTCAAAATATGGTAAATTTAGGGATCAGGGGAAATGATAAAAGCAGTATTCAAATTAAAACGCCTTTGCTTTCTCTAACCAAAAAAGATATAGTACTTCTTGGGGATAAATTAAATGTTCCTATAAATCTTACTCATTCTTGCTATGATCCTATAAAAAGTAAGCCTTGCGGTGAATGTGATAGTTGCTTATTAAGAAAAAGGGGAATTTTAGAAGCTAAACTATCAAATAAGTATGACATTTAAAAATATTAAAAATTTAAATATATTAATAATTATAATATTTTCTATAAATTGTAGTACATATTGGGGAAATCGAAAAAAAGATTTACAGGATACGATAACAATCGGATTAGAAAATCCATCATATGGGTTAGGGGTAAGAGTAAGTTATTTGCCTCTGGGATTTTTCTTTATGGGAGGTGAGTCTCTTCCCGGCAAGAAAGATAAGGGTGAAGGTATAGGAGTTAGAGGTGGGGGAGTAGGTAAATATTCCACTAATCAGTTATTAGTTGGATTCTTAGGAGGGGAGATGTTTTATTTTGGAGAGCCTCTTTTGTCAGAAAAAGGAGAACCCATCTTAGAAGAAAAAATAATTAGTACTGCCTCTCAAAGAGATAATCTAAAAAGTTATAATGTAAAATATATTAAAATATTTTCTGATCCTCCAAGACAAAGACAAAAAAGAAATAAAGAGAAAACTAGAGAGTTAATAGTAAAAAAATTGATAGAAAAAAATAAAGATCCATCCTTACTTGCATATTTACCAGAAAAGCCCAAAAAACCTTTTGGATACCCTTCTACATATCCATTTCAAATAGAAATATTTGGAGGAATATATTATTCATTTCGATTGGGAATAAACTTTTCAGAAATTTTAGATTTTCTATTGGGGTTTACAACTTATGATCTCTTGGATGATGACATAGAATCTACAAGTGATACAGAGGAAAAATAATGATTGAAGTAAATAATTTATGTAAACATTTCATCTTAAAAAAAAGAAAAAGTGGATTTTTGGGATCTGTTCAATCATTGTTTTATTATGAGAAAGATGTCATAAAGGCGGTCGATAATATCTCCTTTAAAATTAAATCCGGGGAACTTGTAGGTTATATTGGACAAAATGGTGCTGGAAAATCCACAACCATAAAAATGCTTACCGGAATTTTAAAACCCAGCTCCGGTGAAGTATTGGTGAATGGAGTCAATCCATCCAAAGACAGGGCCAGAAATGCATTTCAAATTGGTGTGGTTTTTGGACAGAGGTCTCAATTATGGATGGATCTTCCTGTTGAAGAATCATTTGATTTATTGAGATCGATCTATAGAATCGATAAGAAAATGTATGATAAAAAAATTGAATTTTTTTCTGACTTGTTAGGAATAAATGAATTCATGAAGCAACAGGCAAGAAAATTATCTCTTGGTCAGAGAATGAAAGCTGACTTAGCGGCTAGTTTATTGCATTCCCCCAGTGTTCTATTTTTAGATGAACCCACAATAGGATTGGATTTATTAGTTAAAGAAAAAGTAAGAACTTTTATAAAAAATATTAATGAAAACGAAAAAGTTACCATTATATTAACTACACATGACATACAAGATATAGAATTTTTAGCAGATAGAATTATAATTATAGACAAAGGGAAAATCGGATATGATGGAGATATTTCAAATTTTAATAAAATGGTCGGAAATGATTCCTATGTTAGTGTACACTTTCAAGAGCAAATAAAAAATTTTAATCTTCCCCATCCTTATGAAATAAAACAAAAAATATCTGAACTACATTATTTAATTAAAATTCCTGATGAAGAGCCCTTATCTAAATTATTAGAATTTTTTCAAAAAAATAAATATTCCATTCAAGAAATAAATAGAGAAAAACCAGAGCTTGGTGAGGCTATTAAAAAAATGTATGAAGGGAGGTCAGTTAATTGAGATATATATTAGAAACACAATTCAAATTTGTATCCAAAGCGTTTCAAAGATCAATTGCATATAGACTTGAGTACTACACAGGACTAGCAAACGCATTCTTATATATTTTTATATTTACGAGTGTATGGAGAACAGTAGCAAATGAAAGTCCGAATTCATTAGGAATATGGACAGGTGATTCTTTGGTAAATTATGCAATTCTTTCCACATTAATAAAAGTTTCTTATGGAAGAAATGAATATTTTTTAATAAACAAAATTAAATCAGGAGATATTGCTTACGATATTCTAAAACCGTATAGTATTCCACTTATGTATGTTGCTGATAGTTTTGGTGTAAGTGTATTTCAGATATTTGCAAGAGCCATACCATTACTTATATTTTCAATTTTTTTCTTTGGGGTAGTGCCCGAGATTAGCCTTATTACTTTCTTTCAATTTATTCCAGTGTATCTTTTTTCATTTTTTATTTTTCTGTCCTTTGGGTTTTTAATTTCATCTTTGGCATTTTTCTTTACTGAAGTCTTTAGCTTTATGATATTTTATGGTGCTTTAGTTACTCTGCTTTCTGGATCAGTTATTCCTATTTCAATGTTTCCTGAAGAGTACATAAATATGATAAGCTGGACACCTTTTCCATATCTATACTATTACCCAACATCTGTCTTAATTGGAGTTCCATTGAATATGCAATATGAAGAATTAGTTCTAAGATATCTTCTTCAAATAACTGTAGTTAGTAGTACAGCTTTTTATTTATACTTATCAGGAATAAGAAAAATGGAGTTTGCAGGTGGATAATAATTTAACCTTTAATGAAAAAATTTATATATACCTAAGACTTGCTACTGCCTCAATTAAATCTAGAATGGAGTATAGGGTAACTTTTATAATATTTATGATTACTCTTTCTTTATTTTACTTGGCACAGGTTTTAACAATTGGTGTAGTTATCAGTCGATTTAAAACGATTGGAGGCTGGTCTATGGGTGAGATGGCTTTTCTATATAGTCTCCTTATCTTATCACAAGGTTTAGTTGCCAGCATATTTAGTGGACTTATTGATTTCAGTACACAAGTCAGAGATGGAAATTATGATAGAACATTGGTAAGACCATTGTCACCACTTATTCAGGTTATTATGAATGGTTTTGAAATTAGTGGAATTGCTCATATAATATTAGGAATAGCATCCTTTATAGTAGCAAACTCATTTTTAGATATTAATTGGGGTTTTGAAAATAGTCTAGTTTTTCTATTAGTTGTGTTGGGCGGAAGTTTTATTTTAGCTGGAATACGAATTATAATTGCGGCAATTGCTTTTTGGGCTGTTAATAATAGTTCACTGGTACATCTTTTTGTATATTCTTCTAGGGAATTTTTACTTTATCCCTTAAATATATACTCTGGTGGTGTCAAATTATTATTGACTTTCTTAATACCATTAGGATTTATAAACTTTTATCCTGCCCACTATTTCTTAAATAAATCTACCTCTGATTTATTTCATCCATACTTTATTTTTGCTACTTTTCCTATAGGTGTTTTTATATACACTATTTCTTTGTTTGTATGGAAATTAGGTCAAAATGCATATGAGTCTGCGGGAGGATAATTTGAGTAATTTTTTTGATAAATTGCAATCTTTATTTAGAAATGGTAAGAAATATCCACCTTCAATAACAGAGGGAAATAAAAAAATAGTAAATTCCAATATTGCTGATTGGGAAGAGGAAGAAAAAATTGATAATTCAATCATGACGGAAATTACCTCAGATATCAGATCATTAATAGAATCATTTCGAGTTATGAATTTTAATTTAATTATCTTAAATAGTGAGTTTCGAATTGTTTTTGCATCAGATTTATTTTTAAAACTTACCGATTTTACAAGTGAAAACTTACTGGGAAAAGAATTGAGATTAATTATTCCCGAACCATTTACAGAAAAAGAAAAGTTTGACCTTTTAAGTGAAATAGGAGCGATTAGTACTTCCAAAAGAATAATCTTATTTACAGGTGAAAATATTCCTGTTCAGCTCTATATTCAAACTGTTAAAGGCCTTGATGAATTATGTTATACAGTAATTGTAGTACCTTTGGGAGGAAGAAAATCTTTTTAAAATTCTTCCTCAAATCCACCTTCTAATAGTAAACTCAAATAGCCACCTGTAATATTTTTTAAATTACTATATCCATTTTCTTTTAAAATTCTAACTCCAAGGTGACCCCTATAGCCAACTCTACATGTAATATAAAAAAGTTTATCTTTGGGAATTTCATTCATTCTGTTTCTTATTTCATCTACAGGTATATTGATAGCACCTTTCACATGTCCATTTTTAAATTCATCCGGAGTTCGAACATCAATAAGTTGTACATTATCTTTTAAAATATTTTGAATTGCATTTTTAGGAGAAATGGTGGGACTAAAACCGGAGATTGAATTTAAAGCAACAAAAGAAATAAGATTAATGGGGTCATTTGCACTTGAATAGGGGGGTGCATATGCTAGATCTAATTCACTTAAATCTTCAACCGTCATACCTGCAAATATTGCAGTAGATAGCACATCTATTCTTTTATCTATTCCCTGTTTTCCAAAGGCTTGGGCTCCCAATATTTTATTACTATCTTTATCAAAAACTAATTTCAAGTGCACCATTTCAGCCCCGGGATAATATCCGGCATGGTGTTCCTTATGAAGGTAAACAACATCACAATTAAATCCATTTTCAATTGCAGTTTTTTCAGTTAAGCCTGTGGAAGCGGCTGTGGAATCTAATATTTTCACAACACTTGTGCCTAACGCACCACCATATTTAATTGAATTATTATTCAGAATATTTGTTGCCGCAATTCTCCCCTGTCTATTGGCAGGTCCTGCAAGAGGGATTCTTACTTTTTTATTCGATATTTTATTTGTAATTTCCAAAATATCTCCTGCCGCATAAATAAATGGATCTGAAGTCTGAAGATATTTATTTACTAAAAGACCCCCCGTACTACCTATTTCTAATCCAGCATTCTTTGCTAAGGATAATTCAGGTCGCACTCCCACTGAAAATAAGACCATATCACCAGAAATTTTTCTACCATCGGTTAATTCAACTTCCTTAGTATCAGGTAAAATTCCTTTAACTCCAACTCCAACTTCTACTGTAATACCAAACTGATTTAATTTTTGCTTTACGAGGACTCCAAATTCTTTATCCATTACAGGCATAACATGATCTGCCATTTCAATAATTGATGTGGATAAATTTCTTGCATGAAATGCTTCTGCCATCTCTAATCCAATAAATCCACCCCCAACAACAACCGCGGTCTTTGGCTTTTTTTCATCTATAAAGTGAGAAATTCTGTCCATATCGGGAACAGTCCACAATTTAAACACATGCTCAGCATGCGATCCTGGCATCTCAGGAAAAATTGGATTTCCACCCTGTGATAAAAGTAGATAGTCGTATTCTAAATATTTAACTTCCTCGCTAGTTTTGATTTTTACTTTCTTATTTAATTTATCAATTTCTAAAGCCTCTGTATTGATAAAAACATTTACATTATATCTTTTTAAAAAACCTTCTGGAGTTTGTAAAAGTAATTTCGCTCTATTTTTAATATCACCGGAGATAAAATAAGGTAAACCGCAATTTGCGTAAGACACATAAGGACCCCTCTCTATAATTGTAATTTCTGCAGATTCTGAAAGTCTCCTTAATCTAGCCGCGGCAGTTGCTCCAGCCGCTACGCCCCCGACGATTATGATTTTAGTTTTCATATTTACTCCTTGTTTCCTAATTTAGATAGAATGCATTTTTCGTCAATAAAAATATACATATAGGGGTATGGGTATATTTTTGTAATAGGTAATTTCAACATCTGAAAAATCAAAAATAGATTTTTTTTATAGATTTTGATATTTCATTTTAGAATCTGTCTAAGTAGGGAAATCAGGAGGTAGTATGGATACATTAAAGGCGGCAAGGATTCTTGAGGCAGGGAAAAGTGCCGGAGCTGATTTTACAGAAATTTTTGTGGAAGAAACAAGACATTCTTCCATTTCATTTTCGGACAAGAAAGTCGAAACTGCAACAGCAGGAACAGAGTTTGGAATCGGTATTCGTTTAATTTATGGAACCGATGTTCTATATGCGAGCACGAGCAATGAAGATATTGAATATTTAATTGGAATTATAGTAAAATTAGCTAAAACTAGATCGATAAGTTCTCAGAATCAAAATTTAGTTTTGCCGGATATAATTGCGAGAATACCTTCTCAAAATATTTTAATCGATCCGAGAACAATTAGCCAATCTCAAAAATTACCCATACTAAAAATAGCAGATCAAACTGCAAGATCCTTGAATGGAAAAATTGTACAGGTGAATGCAAGAGCATTTGATTCTGTGTCTGACATTTTAATAATCAACAGTGAAGGATTGTATATATCTGATCATCGGGTTCATTCTCGTTTTACTTTGAGTGTTACAGCATCAGATGGTAAAGAAATCTATACGGGAACGGAAACTCCGGGAGCCGGGAAAGGGTTTGAATTTTTTGAAACTTTAAATCCTATTAAATTGGCTACGAGTGCAGGAGAAAGAGCCCTCAGGATGTTATCTGCAGGATATATCAAGGGTAATAAAATGCCCGTTGTTATGGGAAATGGTTTTGGAGGTGTAATTTTCCATGAGGCATGTGGGCATCCTTTGGAAACTGAAGCTATCCGAAAAAAATCTTCCCCATTTACGGGGAAATTAGGATCTAAAATTGCTCGGGATTGTCTTACGGCTATAGATGATGGTACTATTCCGAATTCATGGGGCTCAATCAATGTAGATGATGAGGGAACAAAACCCGAAAAAACGGTTTTAATTGAAAATGGAGTACTTAAAAATTATCTTTCTGACAGAATCGGATCTAAAGAAGTGGGTGTGGGACTAACGGGAAGTGCCAGACGGGAATCCTATATATATGCACCTGTATCACGAATGAGAAATACTTATATTGATAATGGAAAAGATACTTTTGAGGATATGATCTCTAGTGTAGAAGAAGGATTGTATGCCATGAAAATGGGTGGGGGATCGGTAAATCCTGCTACGGGTGAATTTAATTTTGCAGTAGAAGAGGGGTATGTAATACGTAATGGTAAAATTTCAGTCCCAGTGCGTGGTGCTACACTAATTGGTAAGGGTCATGAGATCTTACCTTTGATATCTATGGTAGGGAATGACTTAGAGATTGCGGCCGGGATGTGCGGAGCGGCATCAGGTTCAATACCGGTCACTGTGGGGCAACCTTCCTTGAAAGTGGATGAAATTTTAGTAGGAGGAAGATAATGAATATTATAGATGCCGCTGACTTTTTAAATGATAAAGCGATTTCAAAAGGAATAAAGGTTTTTGATATTTTAGGTGGTATCTCAGAATCTACTGGAGTTGAAGTATTTGAAGGAAAAGTTCAGAATACTGAAATATCTTATGGGAGTGGGATTGGTATTCGAATCTTTATGGATGGTAAGCCCGGAATTTCTTTTACAGAAAAATTATCTTCTAATTCATTAAATCAGGCTATTGAGGATGCAATCTCAAATGCCAGTATTACAGATTCTATGGAAATAGAGCTTCCAGAAAAAAAATCTATAGAAGAGATAGATCTTAAAATATATGATAGTTCCATTAATGATGTTAGTTTTGATGATATGATTAAACTCGGCATGCAACTTGAAAAAATTGCAAAAAATAAAGATTCAAGAGTGGAAAATGTGCCTTATTTAGGTGTATCAAAAACCGAAGGATATTCTGTGTTACGTAATTCAAAAGGTATCTCCTATGACAGAAAAAGTAATTCAATTTCTGCCTACATTGGAGTTACTGCGAGTCAGGGAGAGCAGAAAAAAATGGGGTTTTATTCAAATTCCTATAAATCTTTTTCAACATTTGATCCTGAGTTTATGTCAGAACAAGCTGTAACACGAGCTACAGAACTTCTAGGTGCAACATCTATAAAGGGAGCTATGTATCCTATTGTTTTTAGCAATCGAATATCATCTTCGATCATTAGTATGTTTTTATCTCCATTTTATGGGGAAGCTATTCAAAAGGGACAATCTAGACTTGCAGGTAAGGTAGGAGAAAAAATTGCCTCAGATGTGTTAACATTAACTATTGATCCACATATTCCCGGAATGCCAGGGTCTCGATATTTTGATAGTGAAGGTGTTCAGACTCAAAAAATGGATTTAGTGTCACAAGGAAAACTCAACACTTATTTGTATAATTTAGAATCTGCTTACAAGGCTAAAGTAGAACCAAATGGGTTTGGTAGTCGCTCGTATTCAGGAAAAGCAGGAACAGGAATCTCTAACTTATTTGTAAATAAGGGAGATTCCAGTCTTGCAAGACTTCTCAGAGCCTATCCTGAATGTATTTATGTAACACGATTAGAGGGAGGAAGCGGGTGCTCTGCAATTTCGGGGGATATTTCGATTGGAGTACAGGGCTTTTTATATAAAAATGGTATTCAAATTCAACCTGTAGAAAAGATAACCCTCTCCGGTAATTATTTTGATCTTCTTCATAAAATAGAAGATATCTCCTCTGAATACTCAGATTCTTATAGTTCCATTAAAGTTCCTGATATTTTAGTGAATAGTATGGTTATTTCAGGGTAATAAAAAAATAGAAATTTTGAATTCAATTAAATGAACAAGTATTCTGTTAGAGGGAAGATTGAGCTCGAGTCCTATACAGATTTTTTGAGATAATTAGGTGTATTAGAATAACCTAATTATTAACATTTGTTTAGTTATTTATTACCTTGACTTTTTTGAAAATAAAATATACCCTCAACCGGATCCCCTTTTTGCATTGATTGGTTATACATCTTTCTCTGTATCATAATTTGTATCGTTTAGCAAGATTAGCTAATTTACATCACCTTAGTTTTCTCTTTTGACTGCCCTAAAATTGGGGTCAAAAATAGTAGTACGACTATAATACCAAAAATCTTCAGATTAAAAACAAAGCATATAAGTCAATTAATTCTAAAACTATAATTTTATTATTAGAGGATTCATCTAATTATTTTGTAGTAAGATTTTGGAGTATATAAGATAACTTATTACAACATATTTTTATATTTCACAAAATTTTTATTTACTTTCTATTTTTTTTAAATTATAATAACGAATATTAAATCAAGAGGATAGATATGAATAATAATTTTTTTAGAATTATGAAGTCTAAAATTTCAATAGCAACATTATTACTGATTTCTTCGAAATCTATGTTTGCTTCAGATGGGAAGGTTCTTGAATCAAGTGACTTTGTTGGTATAACTTTTTGGCTTATTTCTATGGCCTTAGTTGCGTCAACTGCATTTTTCTTTCTCGAAAGAGATAGAGTTGCTGGAAAATGGAAAACTTCACTAACTGTGTCAGGACTTGTGACATTGGTGGCATCTACACATTATTTTTATATGCGTGATGTATGGATTACAACAGGTTCTACACCTACAGTATATAGATATATAGATTGGCTCATTACTGTTCCACTTTTAATGACAGAATTTTATTTGATTCTTTCAGCTATAACAGCAGTTTCTAGCGGTATTTTTTGGCGTCTCCTTATCGGTACACTTGTGATGCTAGTAGGTGGGTATGTAGGTGAAGCAGGATATGCTAATGCATGGATTTCATTTATTGTGGGTATGCTTGGTTGGGCTTTCATTATATATGAAGTTTTCGCAGGTGAAGCAAGTAAAGTTAGTGCAAGTCATGCACCAGAAAATGTTCAGAAAGCATTCAACACAATGCGTTTGATTGTAACAATTGGATGGGCAATTTATCCAATAGGTTATTTTGTAGGATATCTTACCGGATCAGACCCTGCAAGCAGTATGGCAACTTTAAATATTATTTACAACTTGGCAGACGTATTGAATAAAATAGCCTTTGGTTTAATTATTTGGTCGGTGGCTGTATCAGAATCTAAATAATTTTCGAACTATGGATATGGAACTTGTATGATGAATTTTATATAAGTTTCGTATCTTCCTTTAATTTCTTGTAAATTCTCTTCAAACTTAATTTTGGTTCCATTAATAAGAATTTTTCTTATATATTAAATAATTATCCCTAATAAATTCCTTTAAGTCTATTGAATCTTTCCTTATAAATTAAAAAAAAGTAACCTCAATGCAATAATTTTTAGAATTACATGAATAATTCCAAAGATGGCTCTCGATAAAATTCCTAATGTTTATTCTGCCATGGATGTATTTATAAAAGCGGCGGATGGGGTTTCAGCTGTATAACAAACTAATCCAAATTTAACAAAAGTTTTAGATACACTTACAAAAACTTTTGGAGATGGTGCAATTGCAGTTGCATTGGTAACAATGGATAAAAAGGAATATGAAAGCTCTGGGGAAGTGCAGGTTAATATGGGATTATTTGATACAAAAAAATTAACTTGGAAATGGATTACTAAAGTAAAACACAAAAATGGAGTTATACCTATTCCTTATGAAGTAATCGTAAAAGATTTAGTAACAGAAAGCTATGCTTACTTAAAAGAAAAATCAGATGGAAAAGTAAGGTAGTACAAAATTAAAAAGTCAAGAGAATATCTTGGCTTTTTTTATTTCATCTTGTTGCCAAAATAATTCCAGCTTATTAAATCTTCAATTGTCTTACGTTCATCACTAACCCAATCTATTGTATTACGTTTTATAGAATCATTTGAATAGCCCAGTCTATAAACAGCCATCAGTTCGTGTGAATCAGGTACTTTTAATAATTCAGTTATTTTTTTCCATTCTGAATCTATTTCCATTGGCGTGGAAACAAATTGAAGTCCCATTCCTAGTGAAGTAGCAGTTAGCCATATATTTTGAAGAGCCGCTCCCATTGAAATTAAAGAATATATCCCTGATTTTTGCCAGGGCTTGTATTCTTCTTTTTTCAAGAGAAGCCCTAAAAGTAGGGGAGATGTGGAAACAATTCTTTCCGCATCCTTTCCTAAAATTTTAGGAACTCCAAAAAAATTTAGAACACTTTTGCCATTTTCTCCCGTGAGGAATTTAACAAATGGTTGTAATAAAAATGGAATTTTATCTATATAAATTCCTGATTTGAAATCATTTATTTCTTCTTTTGAAAAACGAAAGTATCTTCTATATCTTTCAAAAAATTCACCTTTTTCCATAAGTTTTTCCATAGAGAAACCTGCTATTTTTCCAATTTTTTCTCTAAATTGTGGATCTGTTATAATTATAAAATCCCAGGGTTGGCTATTAAAGTGGGAGGGTGCTCTATTGGCGGCTAATATTATTTCTTGGATGTGTTCTAAAGAGACCTCTTTCTCTAAAAAAGCATTATTGCTTGTTTTTCTTTTCCAAATAGCTTCTTTTAATTCCATTTTGGATGTCCTATTTTTTTTATAATTAGATAATGCTTCAATAGATTAACAATATTTTAAAATTGAGATTTATTACTATGAAAAAAGCTGATTTAATTTTAAATTCTCACATACTCTAAAAAAAAAATACAATCTACCGATACTTTAGAAAAAGAGTTCAATGGAGTATTTGCAAATATAATATGAAATTTAATATCAAAAAGATCATAATTTATATAATATTATTATTTAATATTTCCATAGTTTCATATGATGAATATGAAAATAAAAAAATAGAAAAGCTTTGGGATTTTGATACTGTTGATAGAAAACCGATTGAGATTGATAAAAAACAATCCGGTACTCCTAAAAATAATTTACCCCCTTTCTTAAGTGTATTTACTTCCGAAAAACAAGAGTTTCAAATTGTTCCACAAACAGATAATGTAATCAATGGAAAAAATGGTACTACAATATTTATACCTGCTAATTCGATTTCATTACCCATGAGTTTTAGACGGGGGGATATAGTTGTTTTAGAATTAGTAGAAGTCTTAAATGATTTGGATTATTTAACATCTGGAGTTGATTTGAACTACACAGATTCTAGGGGCTCAAATTATATTTTAGAAACAGGAGGCATGGTAAAAATGTTTATTAGTTATTATTCCAAACCACTTGTTTTAAAAAAAGGTACTAGATTAAGATTAAATATACCAATGAAAGATAGTACTAAGCAAATGAAGGTATATAAAATTGATGAAACACGAGATGTTTGGATTGAAAAGGGATCGGATGATAAACCAACTAATTCTTCAGAATCAAAAGATCGTATTACTAATTATATGGATGATTTACAATGGTGGGGTTTTAATTCTCCTAATTCTGAAACAACCTGTGTGAGTGGGACAATAGAATCCCCTGATAAAAATCCACCATATTCTATTGCTGTGTTTGGGTTGGATTATAAAAATGTTATGGTAAAAAATTTTAATACTATTGAGTTTTCTATAAATTCCCTAAAAGATAAAAAGATTAAAATTTTAGCTATGGATGAAAAAGGAAACATAGGAGTTTCAGGAGAAATTCTAACAAATGGTGAGAGGGTATATTTGGTAGATGAAAAAAACTCTTCAAAATGCATAAAAATTGGATCGATTTCTTTAAAAAAAGTTCCTGCTGATATACGACAGAACAGAAATAAGTTTCTAAATTTTTTAGGTTTAAAAGAAGATTAAAAAAAAGGATCAAAAAATGGGAATATTCGACTTAAATGGTAAGACAGTCTTAATAACAGGTGCCAGTAGGGGCATAGGAAAAGCACTTTCAGAAGAGTTTTTGAATAGTAATGCAATTGTATATGGAACGGGAAGTAAGGAAGAGTCCATAGAGTGGATGAAAGGAACCGGAATAGAGGGAAGAGTGGCAGATATAAGTAAAGCTGGTTCTATGGCTCCAATTATAGAGGAAATAAAATCTAAGCATGGAAAGCTAGATTGTTTAATTAATAATGCAGGTATAGCAGTGAATATTCCTGCAGTTGCTTTTAAAGAAGAGGATATATATAAAATAATTGATACAAATTTTGTAGGTATGTTTAGAACCTGTCAGGCGTACTACAAAACACATAAACTAATTGGAGGGAATATAATTAATGTATCTTCTGTGTTGGGGTTGGTTGGCTATTCTTTATCCTCTGTCTATTCTGGAACAAAAGGAGCCGCAATACAGATTACGAAATCATTAGCGGCAGAATGGGTGAATAATAATTTTAGATTAAATGCTATATGTCCGGGATTTATTGATACAGATATGAATAAAATGATTAAAGATAAACCTCAGGTTTTTGAGAGTGTTTCAAAGGGAATTCCTATGAAAAGACTCGGAAAACCGGAGGATATTGCTGGAGCCGCCATATTTTTAGCTTCTGATGCATCATCATACATGACGGGTCAAATTATTGTTGTAGATGGGGGACTCTCCTCATTATTATAAATATTTTTATTAAGATATTGCTGATTTTATTTTTACTATTCTAAAAGTGATCTTAGCATCCAGGCAGTTTTTTCATGAATATTGATTCTTTGCGTCAAAAGATCTAAGGTTGCTTGATCATTTCCTGAGTCGGCTGGGGATAGTATACTCCTAGCCGTACGTATCACGGCTTCATTTCCTGAAACAAGATTTCTAATCATGTCATCACTTTTAGGGACATTTGTATCATCTTCAATCGTAGTAATTTTTGAAAATGCGGAATACCCTGCCGGAGCAAAAAATCCTAATGCTCTAATTCGTTCTGCTATTAAATCAATAGAATTCCATAGCTCAGTATATTGGGTCATAAACATAGTATGGAGAGTGTTAAACTGTGGTCCGGTAACATTCCAATGATAACCATGTGTTTTTTGGTAAAGAGTATAGGTATCTGCTAATAAAACAGAAAGCCCTTCTGCAATTTTATTTCTGTTTTCTTCGGGAATACCAATATCGATTTTCATAATTATCTCCTAATCTTATATAGATTAATTTTAATAAATCTATATAAAATTGCAAGGTAATTTATTTTTAAAATTGAACCTTAATTTTGCATTTCCTTCTTTTCTTTTATATATACAATAAGCCCTTCTATTATAACCCAAATCGCCAAAATAAATAAAATACCCCCCACAATAGCCAATAAAATATTAGGTGAACTGCCAAACATAAATTCTTGTAAATTTTCATACATTGCCCATAGCGTAGCTATTAAAACAAAAATCATTGGAATAAATGCTGAAAGAAAATTTATTTTCTGTCTGAATAAATAAATTGTAATTATTAATAAGGCAAGCCCCGCAAGAAGTTGATTTGTAGTACCAAAAAGTTTCCAAAGTGCTAAACCTGCTGGTTTCATTTGACCATTTACTTCGATTTTTAAAAATGCAAAAAATGCAATCGCTAGACAGGCAATTAAACTAGAAATATATCTATTACTCAAAAATTTAGTAAATACATTATTACCTAATGAGTGAGCTATTTCTTCAATATTGTATCTCAGTAATCTTGTAGCAGAATCTAATGAAGTTAGGGCAAAACTTATCACGATAAGGGCAATAAAACCCTGTCCAAAGCCTGAGGGAATTCCTATAAATTCCATAAATCTTCCCGTTCCATTTATATAGGCACCTACTTGAATTGATAAACCCTGAAGTCCTGACCATGACTTGTAGTACGAATACCAATCAGTTTCATTGTAGAATCCTGCAGTACAGGCTATCACTGAGGTTAACCCCAATAAAGATTCACCTACCATTCCTCCATAACCTATCACCCTTGCATCTTTTTCTACATCTATTTGTTTAGCTGTAGTACCACTGCTTACTAAAGAATGAAATCCGGAAACTGCACCGCATGCAATTGTAATAAAAACAAATGGAATTAAGTCTAATCCAATCTCTTCACTTCTAACCATATCTACATGAAAACTATTCAAATCTCCTTTTAGGGCTCCAACAAAAAAGCCAAGATACACTAAAATAATTCCGAGATACAATAAAAATGAATTTATGTAATCTCTACTTTGAAGTAGTAACCATACTGGAGTTACAGAGGCAATAAATGCATAAACTAAAAGAATCCATTTCCAGGTTTCAGTTGAGGGAGATCTTTCGGGATCATTCAAGCCAACAATATTTAAAAATTTCTCGTCCATACAAAAATATATCACAGCCATCACAAAAATTAAGCTAATAATTGTTAGGGTACCTAGGGGAAGATTTTTCTTATAATGTAAGTATCCCATTATGATAGCCGCAAGCATAAGGGCAAAAGTTGGAGGAACAGATTCAGGAAAATTACTCCTCATAGTTTTTGGAGTACCTTTTTTTACTAATTCTCCGGAGTCATGTCCTTCTTTTATTTCCTTGGTAGAAATAATAGCTTGTTTATCTTTATTTAATTGGATTTGTATATCTGTTTTTGGAGGTGCTGTATAGAGTCCAGCAATCACAAGAACAAAAACACCCATTGCAAGTGATACAAGGAAAAAAATTATTGCATGAAACAGAGATCTAGCTCTCTTTCCAATGACTAATTCCGCTACCTGTC
>CANGZW010000063.1 GCA_947458405.1 Leptospiraceae bacterium | reverse complement strand
TATTGGAAAATTTTCTAGGTGCAACAGAGGATACAAATGTTCAGGGTGAAACCCAAATGAAGTTAGACCAGTATGCAGATACCTTGATTACAAATGCCCTAAAAATTTCAGGACATCTCTGCGTAATGGCAAGTGAGGAATCGGAGGGAATAATTGAAATCCCAAAAGGTTATACGATCGGAAAATACTCATTGGCATTTGATCCACTCGATGGTTCATCCAATATTGATTCAAATGTATCCATAGGGACAATCTTTTCTATTCATCTGCGTAAAACTCCCATGAACCAAATGGGAACTCAGGAAGATTTATTGCAGAAAGGCTCCCTTCAAAGATGTGCGGGTTATATTCTATATGGATCCTCTACAATGATGGTTCTTAGTTTTGGGAGAGGTGTGGTAGGATTTACACTCGATCCTTCCTGCGGTGAGTTTTTGTTATCCCACCCATCTATAAAGGTACCCGAGACCGGAGATATTTATTCTGTAAATGAAGGCAATTATGATTATTGGTCGGATGAAGTAAAAAATTATATTCGAAATATAAAATCAATTGAAAACAATAATAAGCCCAAAACTTCCCGCTATGTAGGATCATTGGTAGCGGATATACATCGGAATTTATTAAAAGGGGGAATCTTTCTTTATCCTGAAGATACAAAATCTACCAAATATCCAGATGGAAAATTGAGATTGCTCTATGAAGCGTCTCCGATGGCATTTATTGCTGAACAAGCCGGGGGATTGGCTGTCACAACCAAAGGGGTTCGTATTTTAGATATTGATCCGAATGAATTGCACCAAAGAACTACATTAATAATTGGAAGTAAAAAGGAAGTTGAGAAATTTTTAGAAATTACTGGTAGGGATAAAAATTAGCAGTATTTGAGGCAATTGAGTAAACTTTCAGGGTTCGCCAGATTTTTTCCTGCTATTTCAAACGCGGGTCCATGATCTGGTGATACTCTTATAAAGGGTAATCCAATTGTCAAATTAATTCCACTCTTTCCAACTAAGGCTTTAAATGGGATTAAGCCCTGATCATGATAGCATGAAAAAATGAGGGTGAATCTATTTTTCCATTCCTCGGTAAACATGGAATCTGCAGAAAATGGACCTTCTAGTTTTATTTTATCATTAGTAAATTTTTTTATAATAGGTTTTAATATTTTAATTTCTTCATCTCCAATCTTTCCTCCTTCTCCGGCATGAGGATTTATCCCACAAAATCCTATTGAAGGGTTGGGAAATAATTTAGAATCTATGATGGCAGTAAAAAGTTTTTTCCATTTAATTTTTTTTAAATTAGATATGATTTTACCAAGTGGAATATGTGTAGTTAACACCAAAACCTTCCATGAGTCTGAGTACATGATCATATATGTATTACAATTAAAATAGCTTGCAAGAAATTCTGTATGTCCTCTGAATTTCTTTTTTCCTGATTTAATTATCCATTCTTTGCTTAAGGGTAAAGTAATTAAATTGCCTCCGTATTCTTTGATCAATTTGCAGGAATATTTTAAAGATAAGTAAGAACAAAGTCCTGAATTAGAATCTGGATTTCCCAATTTAAACTTTATGGAGTCAAATTGATTAGAATATTCAGAGTTTAAATAAAAAATTCCCTTCTTGGGTAAGGATTTACCGGGGACCAATTTTTCAAATCCTTCACAATTTATATAGTTTTGACTTTTTACTAAGATTACGGGTCTATGTTTAGCTATTTCATCTATTTTATAGTAAGACTTTTGGAGTAATTCATAAGATATTCCCGTAGGATCGCCCTCTGATATCCATAAAGGAATTTGGTATTTCATTATTTAGGAACAGAAATATTAGAAAGAGCAATCTCTAAAAATGCACCGATGGCTTCGAGTGATTCAGGTATACTTTTTCCAGATAAAATTGTTCCATGCTCTGTTTTAGGATTAAACTTAATAGGGTCATCAAGATTATTAATGATACTTTCCCTATTTGAAAGATCAAATAATGTACTATCAATAAAAGTTTTAAAATTCTTGAAAAGTTCGGAAGCCTCAGAAATAAACACCCTCGATTGCTTATTTTTCATCCTTCCCATTTGTTCCTTGAACTCTTGTTTGTCTGTAGTTGAATACTCTTCAACTGTTTCAATCAAAACCTTTAGTGTTCTCTTTAGGCTTTCAAATTGTTTTTGAATATTGTTTCTCTCACTAGTATGAGTGAAATCGAATTTAATGTGAGAGTCACTAATAACAGGCATAAATTCTATTTCTAACATATTAATAACCGTAGATAAAAAGTTAATTTCCTGGTCAGTAGAGTGGGGAGATAATCTCATAACCACGAGATTATCAAAAATCGTTTGGATTTGTAGATTATTCTTTTTAGGAGGCATATCATCATCTGAATTTTGAGAATTTGATTCATTTCTGCTAAAAGATTGAATTGTATCCGGGATTCCATTGGGTGATATAGATAAAATTTTTGCTCTATATTTTAGTATATCTTTGGAAACCCGTTCCTTTTGGTCAGGAAAATTTGAATTTGAATTTATTTTCTCTAGTTGAATTAATATTTTTTGGTATTTTTTAAGCTCTGAAATTTGTTCAGATGACAGTGCCATAGTTACATCCTACTAATTGATAGTTCGAGAAATTTTGCCAATAAAAGCATCCGTTACATTCTCTATATCGGTTAAATCCAATGGAAGGACAATATCTGTATTATTTTTTGCTAGATGAACAAATTGATTTATGAAATTTTGAGCAATTTGAAGTTGCATTGCTTCAATTCCACCCTTGCTTTTAATGGAATTGGCTACAGTTTCGATTCCTTTGGCAGTTGCAATCGAGAGAGCTTCAATTTCTCTAGCCTTACCTTCTGCTTCATTGATTCTTTTTTGTTTCTCCCCCTCAGATTTGTTAATTGCCTCTTCTTTTAAACCCTGAGAACGGTTTATCTTTGCATCTCTATCTCCTTCTGAAATGGAGATTTCCGCTTTTTTATTCAATTCTGCTGTTTTTTGCTTTTCCATGGATTCTAAAACTGATTTGGGTGGGGAAAGGTTTTGTATCTCATACCTATTAACTCGAATTCCCCAAAGATCAGCGGCCTGCTCAATTACTTCTACAATCCTATGATTAATAGTTTCCCTGGCTTCAAAAGTTTCATCCAAATCCATCGTTCCAATTACTGCCCTCATTGTTGTTTGAGAAAGTTGTATGGAAGCAAATTTATAATCCTCAATTCCGTAGCTTGCTTTATAGGGATCAATAACTTTTATATAGAGAACACCATCTACCTTAACCTGGACATTATCTCTTGTAATACATATTTGCGGTTGAACTTCAATTGCCTGTTCTTTTAATATATGTTTATAGGTTACGTTATCAATGAAAGGTATTAAAAAATGGAGTCCTGCTTCTAGAGTTTGGTGGTATTTTCCAAGTCTCTCTACGATTAAAACTTCTTGCGCATTTACAATTCTTATGCTCCGTATAAACTTAAAGGCAACATATAATATACCTGCCGACCAAATTATAATTGATATACTCATTATTTCTTTTCTCCTTTATTAGAAGTTTGAATTGTAGGAATCTTCCCGGTTACCTTAGATAATCCTTCGAAAACTCCAGCAATATTTGCTAAATTAGGTGGTAATACAGTTGTTTTGGATTGTTGGAAAATTTTTCCCAGTCCATCTAAATAACCCTGCGCAATTTGTAAATTAACCGCATCTTTTCCACCATCTTTTGATATAGCCGTACCAATTGCTTTTAATCCATTAGCAGTAGCTATGGAGACAAATTCTATCTCGGCTGCTTTACCTTCGGCTTCATTGATTCTTTTTATTTTTTCACCTTCAGAAATATTAATAGCTTCCTGTCTTTCTCCCATAGACCTATTTATTCTGGAAGATCGTTCTCCTTCTGAGATTGTAATTTCAGCTCTCTTTTCTCTTTCGGCCCTCATTTGTTGCTCCATTGAATGAAGAACCTGTTTGGGAGGGGAAATGTTTTTTATTTCGTATCTCGTTACTTTTAAACCCCAAGGTTCAGTCGCATTATCTACCTGTGATACAACTTTACTGTTAATCCTTTCTCTTTCAGAAAAGGTAGCATCTAAATTTAATTTTCCAATTTCTGCCCTTAGAGAAGTTTTTGCAAGCTGTGTAGTTGCCAAAAGATAGTTGTCAATCCCATAACTTGCTTTGTAAGGATCAATAACTTTTAAATATAAAATCCCATCAACTTCCACTGAAACATTGTCTTTTGTAATACATTCTTGAGGAGGAACATCATAAGCTATCTCTTTTAAGCTATGTTTATATCTTACAACATCAACTAAAGGTATTGCGAAATGATACCCCGCTTCTAGAGTTCTATTGTATCTTCCAAATCTTTCTAGAATATATGCATATTTCTCTGGTGTAATTATAATAATTTTTAAAACTATTATTATTACAATTATCAAAAAAATTGTGAAAATATTATCCATTACTATCCCCTTTTTAAGATTATTTATTCTTTATATTATTGAATCTTTTGGCTTTATAAAAAATAAATAATTATTTATATTATAAACCAATCACTTTTAAAGCTATCAAATTTTTTCTATTATTAAAGTTAAATTATCTCTGTCATAAACTCTAGCTTTATCCCCAACTTCTAAAATATGTGAAAGTGAAATCGCTTTCCATTCAGTCCCTTGTAATTGAACTCTTCCAGTCATTGAATTGGGCTCCACTTTTTCTACGACGACAACTTCTTTGCCAATATAGTCATCTCTATTAGCACTTTCTGAATAGCTTTGAGTAGAGGGAAAAAGATTTTTAATAAACTGGCTGGCTGATAGAATTATGATTGAGCTAGATATAACCCAGAGTAAAATTTGAAAACCAAAACCAATTGGGATAAAAAATAAAATCATTCCGGTAAATATGGCACCGAGTCCTAAGAAAATGATAAAAATTCCTGGAATAAAAAACTCCAATATAACCATTGTAAAACCAGAAATTAGCCAATAAAAAAAGGGTAAATTAACGATAGATTCATTGCAAACTATCCCAACCTTCCATATACATTCCATAATCAAATCCTTCTGATATTGAATTTCATAATAATTAATATAAAGAAATAAAAAGATAAATCAATTTAAATTTAATTTTTCATTGTATAAAGATTTGTATAAATTTGATTTTTATTATCAAAAGTAGAGAAACTTTTATATTTAGCATTAAAATAAAACTTTTACTATTTGGACTATATTTTTTACACTATTAAAAAGAAAGGAGTAAAAATGTACAAATTTCTTACTATTATACTAATTGTTTATATAGCATTTTCAGCATGTAAAAAAAAAGAGAACCATCCCATAAATATTGTAGATGATCCGAAAATTCCAGATGAAATATATCTAATTGAGCTCTCTAAAAAAATATTACTTCAGAATTTTAAAGAAGCTAAAGTTGATAAAACTAAGGACGGGAGTTCTTTGGTTTTAGAATATGGAGGGAGTAGTGCTCTCTCGTTTAGAAATCAAGATACATATGAAAAAGAGATGAAGTTAATCACAGCAAACTATTTATTAAAATTTATAAGATACACATCAACTAGAAATTTAAAATTAATAACAATTAGTATAGTAAAACCATATTATGTAAACGAAGAATCTATAAAAAAAGAAGTGATCGAGGAGTTTGAGGTATATAGAGTTTCATTAGAAACCGAAAAAACTAAAAGTATTAAGGATATTGAACTGGTTGATCTAGAAAATGTGGATACGAAATCCCCCGAATGGGAAAGTAAAGTTAAAGTGCTAGAAGAAATAATAAAAATTTGGAAGGTAGAATTAAATGATCTCAGGAGAATTGAAATTAAATGAAATTAATCTATAAAATTATTATATTTATAATTGCTACTTTTGTAATACTATCATTTATACCTTTTGATCGGACAAATAAACTTTCTGAAGCAGAAATAATTGCTCCAGAGGAAGTAAAATTAATCTTAAAAAGATCCTGTTATGATTGCCATTCTTATGAAACTAAGCATCCTTTTTATTCTTATGTATTTCCAGTTTCAATTTTAATTAATCATCATATAAGCGAGGGAAGAGAAGAGTTAAATTTTTCTGAATTTGAATCATTAACATTAAATAAGCAATCTTCTAAATTCAGAAGCATTGTGGAACAAATTGAAGAAAATGAAATGCCCCTTTTTGGTTATACATTACTACATAGGGATGCAATTTTGTCACCTGAAGAGAAAGAAACTCTAATCACATGGGCAAAATCAAGAGGCGGAGATAGCGAGGATGACGATAATTAAATCCCAACTTAATATAGAAGAAAACAGGGATATCTTAAAATCTCATTCAGATTTTTATTCTTATCAATTTCAATTAAAAAATAGAATACGGGGAAATGATCTATATAAATATTTTGAACTTACAGATGACGAAAAAAAAGGTATCTCATCTACAATTCGGTTAAATGTAGGTACTACACCATACTATTTATTATTAGCTGATCCATATAACCCAAAATGTCCAATTCGCAGATTAATCATTCCCACAGAAGATGAAGCATATCTCGCTCCTGAAGAAAGTCCGGATCCACTCCATGAAGAGAGATTATCAGTTGTAAAGGGACTTACTAGAATGTATGACGATCGAGTACTACTATTCTCAAATCAGGAATGTTCTGTATATTGTAGGCATTGCATGAGAGGAAGAAAAGTATCTTTTAATGAAGAAAGAATGTCTAAAGAAGATCTTGATCTATGTTTTGAATATTTAAAAAATAACCCAGAGATTACTGATGTTGTAATCTCTGGAGGAGATCCACTAAATTTAAGTGACGCGAGAATTGAATATATACTACAAAACTTAGAAGAAATAGATTCAATAAAAATATGTAGAATTGGAACAAGAATTCCTGTTACATTACCATTTCGAATTACAAATAATTTATTGAAAATTATAGAAAAATTCAATAATGATAATTTAAGTATATTTTGTAATACTCACTTTAATCATGTAAAAGAGTGCACTAAAGACTCAAAAGAAGCAATCTTAAAATTATTGAAAGTTGGTGTGAGCGTAGGAAATCAATGTGTAGTATTAAAAGGCATAAATGATTCCGGGGAAGATATGCTTGCTCTGCATAGAAAATTACTAGAGATGAGGGTAAGGGCTTACTATATGTATGACCCTGAAGTAATACCGGGTTCAAGGGGATTTAGAACCCCGCTTGCTAAAGGATTAGAAATTATTGAATTTATGAGAGGCAAAATTGCAGGTATGGGCATTCCCCAGTTTGTAAATGATCTTCCAGGGGGAGGGGGAAAGGTTACCCTTAGCCCAAACTGGTATATGGGATTTCATAAAAAATCAAGAAATCATATTTTTAGGTCGGCTCTTAGAGGTACATTTCATCTGAGTCCCGAACCTGTAGATTCTAATTATGACAGTATCTATAAAGAAATTTCAGATAAAGATTGGGAATATTATTCTAAAAATTCAAGAGATGTATTTCAATAAGTAATTTTAATAACAGTTCATTATGAGTATCCGAATAATTTTAATTGCTGATATTTATCCTAATAACATTAAAACTCCAGAAAATTTATACCAAGAATGGGAAAGTAGGGAATCAGTCAATTACCTAGCCTCTGTGCTTAGGGATTTGGGTTACATTTCTGAAATCTTTGAACCGATATACAGCAGGGATAAAATATTATCAGAACTTTATTCTATAATAAAAAACAGAGAAGAATCAAAAACTATTCTGTGGAATTTAGTAGAAGGCTTTTATTCTCCCAATAGGGAAGCCTATATACCCTCACTCTCAGAGTTTTTTGGAATACCGTTTGTGGGATCAGATGCTTCGGCTCAGATACTATCTCTCAATAAAAAATTAACTCTAGACATTGCAAATTCTTTAGGTATACCAATTCCTTGGCATACAATTTGTGAGACCAAAGAAAAGATTCCTGTTCTTAAAAATGAAAATTATCCTGTTTTTATCAAACCAGTTTTCGAGGGCTCCTCTCTGGGGATAAACTCAAATTCTATAATATATAACCAATTGGATCTTTTAAAATTAATTAAAAATTATCCAGAAACTTATTTTCCCCTAATTCTAGAAGAGTATTTACCCGGTAAGGAATATACCTTAGGAATCATGGGACAAAAGGAGAAACTTCGAGCACTTCGGCTCTGTGAAATTGTGACAGAGGGTGTATATTCAGAGTTAGTGAAATCAAAAAGTAGCCTCACTGAAAAAATCATTCCCCAAGACGAAAATATTTTTCCAGAAATTAAGAATTTAACTATAATGCTTTCTAAAAAAATGGGAGTGTCGGGTTATGGTAGGGCAGATTGGAAGTTGAATAAATTAGGGAAACCAGTATTTTTAGAAATAAATCTAACCCCGGGCTTATCACCTTTTTACAGTTCTTTTCCGATAACATATGAAGAGGGAACAGGATCTTATTCAAAAATGATTTCGGAAATTATTGAAATTTCAATTCTTGAGTATGATAATCTTTCCAGAAGGTATGGTAAATTAAGGGAATAGAAAAGTAAAAAATAAAGTTTAATTTAAAAAATTACTTTCCATAATTCTCTTAAATAATCATTATAAAAAGGCGACTAATCTTTAATTATGGAAGAATCAGAATACAACAAGAAAAGTAGAGAAAACATCCTAAAGATTGGTTATAATAGCCTCTATGAAATAGAAGAGAAAGTAAAAGCTTTCCGGGTAATGAACCAAAATGCGGCTAAAAAAAGATTTATAATCAGCAGAGAAAATATTCGCGACAATGTAGGGAAAATTTTACTCCAAAAAGCCGCTGAGATTGATTTATCTGCTTCCATGCTTTTACGCAGAAAATTTAAACCCGATACGGTCTTTAAAATTTTTCAACCAGATGAAGGAATCGTAATCATTTCTGATATGACAACTATGGAAGGTGTGACCCTAACCATGGACATAGTAACCCAAATTATGAATCTCGGTGGTGGAGCCTACGAAGGGTTCATTGATAGGGTAGATAGTTTTACTGACTTTATAAATCATCTAAAAAAAGCCCTTTTTCCCAAACTAATTATCATTGGTTATATACCAAAAGAAAGAATTCAGACCGAAATCATTAATTTTGTTCGAGTGAAGAGAATCGATAACTACCTTCGTGTACTTGAGTTAACGCATAGTGAATATAAGCCTGTGGGTTATTTCCCTAAGATTAAACAGGTTGCTATTACAGAAGATCCGAAGAGTTGGGGTAGGTTTGTGGTTGATATTATTAGAGAATACACAAAACCCTATCTTACAGAGCAAGTCTAGGGTCTTATTTCTTCTTTTTTTTTACACCTTATAAAATTCTAAATTTGCTAAAATTTTCTGAGGTAATACTCCTCCATGAGTTTCTGAGTATTTCTTATATTTTGCCTCAAGTTCTTTGTACTGCCTTCCCCGAATGTTAGTAAATCGAGTGTGTATATCAGCAAAGGCTGGCATTAGCGAGACTTTATCTCTTACTTCTTTATGGAAAGGAATATATTTATAGAAGATACTTCTCACTACTTTATTTAATTTCTGAATTCCCTCACTTTCGTACTTCATCCAGAGTAAATAATCATTGGCAAATTTATCTCTATCTGTTCTAAATCTTTTAAAATCAGAATTGATCTTCTCTTTTACTTCCATAGATAAGTCTTTGTTCTTTTTATAAAACATCACATAGTCTGTATACTCAGCTGTGAGAGAAGGAGCCGCGACATTGTTCCATTCTGCACCCATGACACTCTTACAGAGCTCCCATCTAAAAGCGGCTATAGCTTCCGTTACAATCGTCTTTAAATCTCCTATAATAAAAGTTGGTAAAATGATTCTTCCTTTAGTCTCTTTTGAGCCAGCTCCTTTTGTCATACCTAAATCTTGCCACATCATAGCTTTTCCACCAATAGATGGTATAGAAATAAAATCTGGTATCACGGAAGTTTGGATTAACTCTTTTAGAATTCCTTCACTTTCGCTGTTATAAATAACCTCTCTATTGAAGGCAGTATAATCTAATTTCAGGATATCTTGTACTACGCTAGTTAGATTTTTGTTTGTAACAATGCACTTATCAAGCGGGTTAAGTATATGATAATTGGTTAAAATTGGAAAGAAAGTGGAAGGATTTCCAGTAACCAGTCTTACGTTTGGTTGGTACATGGATTCTAATTCATGTTTTAATCTTCTTTCTAAAGTATCGATTGTATCAGGAATATCGCTTTCTTTTTTGAAAACAACATCTTTGGTATCTAATTTGACTTTATCAAAATAGGTTTCTCCCAATTCAGAAATAGAGGCGGGAACTTTTTTATTTGCAACTAAAGATAACCATTCGGGGCCATAGTGAAGGGGAATATCTGAGGAAGATGTGTCTTCTTTGAAATTAAATAAAAAAGTTTTGTGTTTATCTTCTAGAAGTGTTTCATCAAAATATCCAAATTTAAGCATCATCTCAACTGGCTTGGGAATACCTTTGGGGTTTTTTAAGTAATTTGTGATTGCTATATTATAGGCATCCCAATAGATTTTTGTGATATTTCTTCTTAAATTTCTCGCATCTTGGTCGGGATCTAAAGGGTTTTTCATTGAACTAAATTTTAGAATTAGTGCTGAATATTCTCTAATCTGTTCTTGTGAAAATTTAACATAGTTTAAAATTTTAGCAGCTGAATGTTCTAATTCTTCATTCATAGCGGTAAAGTCTTCTTGAATTGAAGTAGAATTTGATGAACTTGAGCTTGGTTCAGAATTTACTTTATTTTTTAATCTATCAACTCTTTGTTTTAAGTTAGCAAAACCTTCATAAATACCTGAGTAATCTTTTAAAAATAAACCTTTATAAGATTCCAGATACTCAGGAATACTCTTAATAATAAAATCAAATGTTGGTATTAAATCTGATGGTATCACTGAAGTACTACCTGACTCACTCAGTTCTAAAAGGGTATTAAACTTATCTAGTAATCCACTTTTGCCTAGGAGTAGAGAAAAATTATTATGTAATTCCTTGGTATTATCATCAATTAATTCAAGAGCTGTATAAAAGGAATCCGCAAGTTTTTCACATTGTTGTATAAGAATTGTTATATCTGCTTCATAAATTGTATTCTGTAGGGGTTGTTCCAAGGATAAAATTTTTCGCATGAATACAAATTCTTTGTCTGCAAAATTTATTGTTTTGGAATATTCTTTTTGGAATATATCATCATGAGCTTCGGAAAGAAAACTGACTGTGGGCTTAAATTCAAAGTCTCCCCCTCGTTCAAAAAATATGCTCAGATTTTTTTTAATTATTCTATTGATTGGATCTCTTTCTGAATCTTCCTCCGAAAAATGATATTTTTTGGAAGTAACATCTTTAAGGGATCCCGGGTTTAAGAAAAAATAGGAAATCGATAAATTATCCATTATTTTATCTATCTTCCTATTAAAAGAATGGATGATAGTGGCTTTTTTTTGTAAATCCAGGACTTCCTTTAGTAAGGTTTTTGATATTGCCACACCCAAAGAGGATTTACTCATGATATTCTTTTTAACCGTAGCGCGAGTAATTTGGTAGGTAGAAAGAATACCCGAGGAAGCTGAAGTGATAGAAATAGGGTATCTCTCATTTAGAAAGAGACTTGCAACACCGGGTGTTAAGTTTTTTCCAGAATTTTCCAGGAGTGGGATGGAGATACCATCACAAGTTTTTTCTAAAGTATAGGCGCCTTCGTGTAACAAATTTAGGGAGTTACAGGTTGTATTTTCCTCAAATAAAATCTGTCCTATGAGGGTACTGATTTTTTGATTAGATTTCGATGTATCTATTGGCATTGAATTCCTACTGGTTTTTCTAAAAAACCCTTTCTAAAAGACTTTTTTTTAATGTTTATAGGAATGTTTTAATATTTTAAATTTTTTTGCAACAATCTAATCATTCATTAGCAGATGATTTTTTAATTTTTCTTGGTAGAAGCATAAAAAATTAACTTTTTCGAATAGAATTGCGTGGAAAATACAGTTTTAGAATCTTTCCATAAAGAATCTTAGATGGGAATTTATAAATTCTCCAGTCTTAGAAATCTCCCCTTGGGAAATAAAGTGGATCTAAAAAAAATTCTAAAAAAATACAAGTCACTTAGGATTGGAATGTTAACCAATCAAAGTGCATTTTTTACCAATAAAATAAGTAATTATCATTTTCAATTTTTTTCTAAAAAATTAAAGCTAGAGACCCTTTTTATGCCAGAGCATGGATTATTTGCTGAATTGCAGGACCAAGTCTCTGGAAGTCAGTTAAAATATAACTATGGAGACGTGGAGATTATCAATCTCTATGGAGATACCGAAGACTCGCTAGTAGCAAGGGAGCAGGCTTTCGATAATCTTGATTTGATCATGATTGATATAAGAGATGTGGGCTCAAGATATTATACTTTTTTAACTTCTGCTTTTTATTTATTAAAATCTATATCTGAATACAATAAGCGAAATGATAAAAAATCGATTTTAATTTGTATAGTTGATTCTCCCAATCCAATAGGGAGAAAGATAGAAGGGAGTCCTCTTCAAAAAGAATTTGAATCTTTTGTGGGTGTAACAGGTGTAGTGCATAGACATGGATTTACTCCAGCAGAATTATTATCATATTATAATCTTACCCATTCTCTCTCCTTAAAAATTGATATTCTTCCTATAGGTGAACTGTATAGCGAAGAGGAAAATAGCTTTTATTGGATTCCGCCCTCTCCCAATATACCCAGCAGAAATACTTGTTTTGTTTATCCAGGACAGTGCCTGTTAGAAGGTACTAATTTATCGGAGGGAAGGGGCACAACAAAACCTTTTGAGATTTTTGGAGCTCCATTTATAGATATACAGGATTCACTCTTGAATTCTGTTTTGGAAACGAATATGGATGGATCTTATCTTCTAAGGCCTTTATTTTTTCAACCAACCTTTCATAAGTTTTCGAATCAAAGATGTGGTGGATTTCAGTTAATTATTACGGATCCAAAAAAGTTTCATAGCCTCCTATTCACTCTTCATTTTATTAAAACTATTAAAGATTACTATCCTGAAAAATTTGAATACTTAAAGGGTCCTTATGAATTTCGCTCGGACAGACCTGCCATTGAGCTGTTGGTTGGGGATAATTATCTTTTAGATTACTTATCCGGAAAAATAAGCCTTAAATTGGTAAGACAATACTTAAATGACAAGGAGGCTGAATGGAAAAAAGAGAGAAAACCATATCTTCAGTATTGATCAATATACCGTTTTTCAAAAAAAAACAAATTTACAGAATCAATGGTAAATTTTTTAATCATATAACCTCTTATCTGCATAGAATAATCAACTTTTATTCTAGACTGAACTTGGGAATTAAAAATGTATATTGAGTTTTCTCTAAACAAAGAAGATTATCTGATGTTTCAACTCTACTCTTCTTCCCAATCTAAGGATTTTAGAAAGTCTTACCTAAAAAGTTGGATATTAACCCCTTTTTTCTTTTTAAGTGTGGGTCTGTTACTTTATTTTGTTAAGGGACCTATTTTTCCGATCGCATTTCTAATTACATCTATAATTTGGATTATTTTTTACCCAATTTACTCAAGAAGAAATAAAGTAAGATCCTATACCAAAAACATTGATGATTATTATGGAAATAGATTTGGTAAAACAGGAATTTTAACTATCTCCGATGAAAGTATAATTATGGAGGATATATCTGGAGAAACTAAACTTCGCTTCAATGAAGTTGTACAGATTATAGAAATACAGGAATATTATTTTTTAGGATTAAAGAATGGTAGCTCCATTATAATACCAAAACAAAGAGTGGATTACTTTACTCTTCTTAAATTTATGAATAAAATTGCAGAACGGACAAACGTAGCTATTTTTAAAAACCTATCCTGGAAGTGGTGATAAGAAAAAACCCAAGATTTTAAGATAAAATCAAGGGTTTTTATAATAATTTAAATAGCAACATCATTAAATTAAGCTATCTGAACATTAACGCAACGACAAAAGAACCTTAGGATTTTTAAACCCTATATTTGTTTTTTATGGCTCATCTGATCTATTAACTTTACAGTAGTTTTATTTTTTCTTTGCTTTTTGTTTGGGGGCAGGGATTTTAATCTTTTTTTTCTCAAAGTAAACACTCAAAGCTTCTTTGACTATGTCTGTTCTGGTTCTTTTTTCTTTTTTAGCAATCTCATTGAGTTTGCCAATAACTTCATCTTGTAATCTTAAACTGATCATTAGTATATACCTCTATTTATTTTAAAAATCGGTATTTGTTAGTATGTCAATTAAATATTTTTTAAAAAGTATAGTACAGTAAATAAAAAATTGAATTATTAATAAATATCCGTGTATTTCCTATTTTATAAGTTTTAATAGATTGTCAAACATTAATCCAATATCTTGTTCTATCATACATTTAAAGTGTTTTTTAGGGCAAATCCTGCCTCCGTGTATTCCGCAGGGCCGACATTCTAGCTGAATTTCAGAAATGTATGCTTTATCTGATAATGGAGTATATCCAAAATCAGGAATTGTAGCACCAAAAATAGCTAAAGTAGGTATATTAAATGCACTTGCTATGTGAATTGGGGAAGAATCATTAGAAATTACACATTTAGATTTAGAAATTACGTACGACAATTCAATCAAAGATGTTTTTCCAGTTAAATCAAGGATTTTTGAGTCGAATTCGTCTAACAAAGTTTGAGCTAGGTACCTATCATTCTTTGATCCAATAATCAAGGGTAAGTATTCAGTTTTTTTTAAGATTAATTGTATCAAATCACTAAATTTAGATATGGGCATTCTTTTAGTTTCCCAGAGTGAGGAGGGGGCAATTGCAATATAAGATGGTAATTTCTTTATTATTTCATCAATTTCAACTATTTGATTTTCTTTTATATGTATTTCGGGTTTGATAATAATTGATTCTTCTAGTAAAAAAAATAGTTTTTGTACTTCATGAGATCCTTTTAGGGGTCTATGGTATTTTTTTGTATGGAGAAATGAGAATCCGGACTCAAAATATCCAATTCGAGTCTTAGCCCCTGAAAAGTAAGATATGATACTTGATCTATGAGAAAAATGGGGGCTAAAACAAAGGGTAAAGTTTTTTTTGCGGAGATTGCTTAAAAATTTAAAAAATAAGTAAGGATTTTTAAAAGTTTTCTTCTTATCTATTGGTATCACTTCATTTAAATAGGGATTTCCTTCTAAGATTGATTCAGTGCCTTTATTTATTAGGACTGTTATATGGGAATTGGGATATTTTTCTTTTATCCTTCTAAAAAAACCGGTACTTAATATTAAATCTCCAAGAAACGCAGTCTGTATGATTAAAATTTTTTCCATAATAATTAGGTAACTTTTTCTATAATTGTAACAAAATTATTTGTGGCTAATCCACCAATTGAATGTGTAAGACCAATATGCTTGTTATATTTTTTCATGAGAGTAATTATTTCGACAATTTGGGCTAAGCCAGAGGCTCCAATAGGATGTCCTCTTGTTTTTAATCCACCGGAAGCATTGATTGGAAGGGAGCCTCTAGAATGTGTTATACCCGATTTTATCATTTCTAAGGCTTTTCCTTTATTAGCTAACCCTCCATCTTCCATACCTATCGCTTCAAAAATTGTGAAAGCATCGTGTAATTCAGCAATTTCAATATCAGAAGGTTTTAATTTAGCATTGTTATACGCCTGTTTGAATGCCTTTACGGATGCTTCAAAGCTCAAGCTATAAGGGGGATTAAAAAAACGTGAGATACCATGACCGAGTCCTCTAATTTTAAAATCTGATTTATGAGTTACTGAAAGTATTAAGGAAGCGGATCCATCTGAGAGGGGAGAAATATCGTATAATCCCAAAGGACTAGCAAAAATAGGAGCCTTGGAGTAATCTTCCCAAGTTATTTTTTTTCTGATATGGGCATTTTCATTTAGGGCTCCATTGGAATGCAATTTTTCTGAAAGATAAAATAAATCATTCTTTGAATAATTAAATTCATGCATATACCTTTTACAGATAAGTGCGGCTCCTTGGGCCATTGAGGTAGAGAACATCATTTCATTTTCAGAAAGTACCGAGCCCAAAATCAGATTATTCTCCTCCCGACTGAGCTTTGTCATAACTTCTGTTCCAATTACCAAGGCATTTTCAAATTGTCCGGATTGTAATAAATAATAGGCCAGATGGAGAGCGGAGGCTCCACTCGAAGATGCAGTTTCGGCTCTCAAGGCATATGGATTTTCCAAATATAAGTCACCAGCAATTTTAGAGGGAAGATTGAACTCTTTCGTATAGACTTCAGGAGAGAAGCTGGACAAAACGACTAAATCTATGGGTTGTTGGAAGTTTTCCAATGTTTTCTTGGCTGTATTTACAGAAAGCTCTCGTACTGAAAAAAGAGATTTTCCAAACTTGGATAGGGTTGAATTGTGAATATAGACTGATTTCATTTGAGAAATTTATTATTAATATCGGCAGACTCATTTTTGAGTTAATTTTGTTCAAATGTTTTTTAGAGTATTTCTAGATTGTGGTTGCTAGTTTCGATTTGGGGATTAAAAATAAAATTAAAGAGGGTTAATTATGAAAGGGAATTCAGAAATTATAGAAATCTTAGGGGAAGTTTTATCTGCAGAATTAACAGCAGTAAATCAATATTTTATTCATGCCAAAATGAATCAAAATTTTGGTTATACAAAATTGGCAAGTTACATGCGTCAGGAGTCTATCGGCGAAATGAAACATGCTGATGTAGTGATCGAACGAATTTTATTTTTGGATGGAGTACCTGATCTTCAAAAATACATGAAGATTAAAGTTGGAAAAAATATTGAAGAGATGCTAAATAATGATCTAGAAGTAGAATTTTCTGCTGTCGAAAGGTTAAATCGAGGGATTGAAGTTGCCATTAAACATAAGGATAATGGTTCGAGAGAATTATTAGAAAAAATACTAATAAGTGAAGAAGAACACATAGATTGGATTGAAGCTCAAATTACCATCATTAAAGATATTGGAGTATCCAATTATTTGGCACAACAAATATAACCTAGAAAAACCTTATGAAAATAAGAGATTTTAAGAAAGAAATTAAGATTTATTTTAAACACCTAGAAGTTGTTAACAATAGACCCGTTTATAAAATTTTAATAGATAAATTTGTTGAAGCTGGTATTACAGGTTGTACTATCATAAAATCAAATTTTGGATATGGGGTAGACATGAAAATAGTTTACCCTGACAATCTTTTAAATGAAATTTGGAATAGGGACTCAACTATTATTATAACTGTAATAGAATCTGAATCAAAATTAGATGATATAATTAAAATTATTGATGAAAACCTTCCTCAGGGTTTGGTATCAATAAGAGATGTTGATGTAATACGATATACAAAAACAATAGTAACACCTGAAGATATAAAGTTAGCGGAGAATACATAAAAAATGTTCCAAGATGAGAAACTCATCAGAAATTTTTCAATAATAGCCCACATAGATCATGGTAAATCAACTCTAGCGGATAGACTATTAGAGTTGGGAATGGTAACTAATGATAGAACTAAAAAAGATCAAATATTAGATACCATGGATATTGAGAGAGAAAGAGGCATCACAATTAAAGCAAATAATGCCTCTTTTGACTTTAATTCTAAAGATGGTAATAAATACCTATTTAATTTAATAGATACACCGGGACACGTAGATTTTACTTATGAAGTATCCAGATCCTTGATGGCTTGTGAAGGTGTACTACTTATTGTGGATGCTACACAGGGTGTAGAAGCACAAACTCTAGCAAATCTTTACCTAGCTATGGAAGCTAATTTAAAAATTATTCCCGTAATCAATAAAATAGACCTACCCAGTGCAGATATTGATAAATGTTTAGATCTCATAGAGGATACATTAGGACTAGATAGAATTGAAGCCATACCTATCTCTGCAAAGACGGGGCACAATGTTTTAGAAGTTTTAGAATCTATAGCAAGATTAATTCCGCCTCCCACAGGGGATAACTTAGCTCCACTAAAAGCCTTGATATACGATTCCTATTTTGATACATATATGGGAGTAGTGGTCAAGGTGCGAGTTTTTGATGGGAGTGTAAAGAGGGGAGATAGAATCCTATTTATGGGAAGTGGTAAGGATTATATTGTGACAGAGGTTGGAATCAATCGACTTCAGCTTTCTCCCCAAGATGAAATATCTGCAGGTCAGGTGGGATATTTAATAGCGGGCATTAAAAAACTAGCAGATGCTAGAACTGGTGATACAATTACTCTTTTTGATAAACCAACCCAAGGGGCAGTTCAAGGTTATAAAGAAGCCAAACCAATGGTTTTTTCCGGTTTATTTCCAATCAATGGAGAGCAGTTTGATGAGCTAACCGAAGCGATAGAAAAATTAAAATTGAATGACGCTGCACTTGTTTATGAAAAAGAAAATTCTTTGGCACTGGGATTTGGATTTCGGGTTGGATATTTGGGATTATTACATATGGAAATAGTTCAGGAGCGTCTTGAAAGGGAATTCAATTTAGACTTAATTACAACGGCACCTTCGGCTAAGTATCGTATTACATCTACAAGCGGGGATGTGTTTGAGGTGGATAATCCATCTAAATTTCCCGATCCCCAAACTATTTCTATAATGGAAGAACCATTTGTCAAAGCGACAATCATTACTCCAAATGAATATGTTGGAAATATAATGTCTTTGGTGATTGAAAAGAGGGGAGTTCAGTTGGATTCAATTTATTTGGATAAGGATAAAGTCCAGATGATTTATGAAATTCCTCTTGCCGAATTGATCTTTGAGTTCTATGATAAATTAAAGTCATTCAGTAAAGGATATGCATCCCTGGATTATGAGCCTATTGGTTATAAACAATCTCAATTGGTAAAATTAGATATAAACGTAAACCATGAGCCCGTGGATGCACTTTCTACAATTGTTCACAGAACCAGAGCGGAGCAAAGGGGTAGGGCAATCATTGAAAAGCTAAAAGGTTTGATACCCAAGCAACAGTTTGTGATTGCGATACAGGCGGCTGTGGGTAGCAAGGTTTTGGGTAGGGAAAATATTTCTGCTGTACGAAAAAATGTAACAGCAAAATGCTATGGTGGGGATATAACCCGTAAGAAAAAACTTCTCGAGAAGCAGAAAGAAGGGAAAAAAAGAATGAAACAGTTTGGATCTGTGGAAATTCCCCAAGAAGCATTTTTAGCAGTTCTAAAAACCAGTGATTGATTGAATTAAAAATAGGGGATCCCATCCCCCTTGTTTACCAAGAAAATGATATTCAGGTAACGATACTTTTCGATGGAAACAGTCCTTTTACCCTAGGAACAAAGTTAAGAAAAGCCGAGGGTATCTATAAATATATCCAAGAAAGGGGATACTCAGCTATTCAATTAGTGGGAGATCCCAATTCTAATTTTTTAGCGGCCTTTACTCTCTATTTTTATGCCAAAAAAATTCCATCTTTTAACATTCATATATCTCGTTCGGGGTATATAAGCGGGAATCGAATTTTATCTGAAAGATTTTCCACAAAATATATAAATTTCACAAGATACAGAGAAGAATTTTTTTCTGAAATTTTTCCAGAGTTTTTATCTTACAAAGATACTCTATTTGAAATTTCGCAAAAAAGACAGGTAGAATTCAAAATATTTTCTGTCCCAAGGTGGGGAATTTCCAAATATTCAATAGAAAATATACAAAGTATGATAAATAATTTACTATATATATATAAAATAAATACAATATATATAGATATAGGATCGGGATGTACCTATTTATCCTTCCTAAACAATATAAATTTAGGCAATGTAAAGGTTATTGGAGTTTGCATTGGATTGCCAAAGAGTAAGATGCATGGATATTTAAGTGAGTTGGAACTTTATTTATTTGGAAGAAATTCTTCTTATGAACTCATAGAGCCAATTGAAAGGGATAGATTTGGAGTCATAAGGAAGGAAGATTTAGAATTAATTGATAGACTGAGAGATAAAAATATTTACTTGGAACCCATTTATTCAGCGAAATCATTTAGGAGAATTATAACAGAAGAGGAGAATAAAAATAAAGAAGGTATATTTTATTTTCACCAAGGTGGATTATTGCCGGGGATTAATCGTGTAAGGTAAGTTCACCTTCGAGGAGTCTCTTTCTTGCTTCAAATTGTTCTTTGAATTGTGCGGGAATAAGATTTGGTTTCTCAAACGGAACAATGGATTCATCGTTTAAAATTCGATCACGAATACTCTTATAAGTATCTACATTGAAAGGAATCTCTATGCGGGAATAACTTTTGCTACCCGGCTTTCCCATTCTCATCAAATCAGGACGCAATCCGGATTCTTTGAGGATAATAATTGAAAGTGCCAAACCTAAACTTCTACCCTGTGGATCTTCGGGATGATCATTGAAGTATTCCATTACATTGTTATAATTCATGGCTAATTTAAGATAGTTTCTAATATAGAATTCTTGGTTTAATTGATCTTCAGCCATATTATGAACTTTAATATTGATTCCAATTTCTGTATGTTCAATCACAGTGGAAACAAACATTTTATTATTAATAAGCTCTTCCCGATAATTTATATCGTGCTGATGTGTGACAGATTTCAAAAAATCAGGTTCATTTTTAAAGAAATCATCTTCATTTTCTAGATTTAGATTGTTCTTTTTGTAAAAAATATAGCGTTTGTTACTCATGGTGCTGAATCGAACTAATTCTTGGGTTACCCCAAAGATAATAGGATGTAAATCCATTTTATCATAAACTTTTAGAATAATTCTTAAAGATATATCTAGATTTTTAATGTAAGAAGTTACAGGGGTATAGCAATTGAGTCCGACCTTATATCCAGAAATTATGCCTTTTTCTATGTCAGATTCTTTCAAAACTTCCTTCATTCTATATCTCCTGAAAACATTATCGAAAACTTAAACTAAAGAACAAGAACTAAATTTACGTAGCTCCTTTCTAAAATAATAAAATTTTTCTTATTTGGAAAATTTTTATGAGTAAGAAAGTATTCAATCTTTAAAATGTGAAATATTTTCCTTAAAAATAGAAAATAGAGTAAAAATACTTTTCACTTTTTTTTCTTCCTAAAAATTGAGATTAGGATGAATATTATCCAAAATTTATTATTTTTTCCCTTTAGAATCCTAAAGTATTTTTATCTTTATCTGAGAGTTGGACTGCAAAAAAAAGGGACTTATATTTTAGATATTCCCCGCAAGTTCTCAAATTATAAAAAATCTACTGTGGTGGAACTCTTATCTGGAAATACCGATTCCCCTCTCTATTTTGAATTTCTGAAAGAATTAGAATTAATTAGGGATTCCCCTACTATTGAAATAGTAGCTATGTTTGTAGACACGGTAGAGTATGGATTTTCTGAGATACATGAAATCGGAAGAATGCTCGAAGAAATAAAAGGGTCAGGAAAAACCATAAAGGCTCACTCGATTACGGGTGATATAAAAACTATCTATCTTTTGTCATACGCGAATGAAAGATATTCTATTGAAGGGGGAGAGTACATGTTTTTCCTTCCTGCTGTGGAATCTATTTTTTGGGGTAAGTTTTTAAAATCTTGGGGGGTAGAAGTAGAAGCATTTACAAGTGGAAAATATAAGTCTTTTGCCGAGCCTTTTCAGAGAGAAAAATTTTCACCGGAAGCTAGAGCAAACCTTAGTAATTTGATAGTTTCCATTAAGAATCAAATCATTGAAAAATTAAATAAAAATACAGGATTGGATTGGTTAAAGAGCTCAAAGCCAATTATGAGTGCTGCTTATTTAAAGAATCTTGGATTTATAAATGGATATATTGAAGAGACTGATTTTAAGAAGTATCACAATTTAAAAAATATTATAACTGATGATATGCTGAATCTAAAAGAGGCAAATGTTCTCAATTTAAAAAAACTAAAAAGAAAGAGTAAACTACTTGGTTTTAAATTTTTTCCTGCCCCTAAAGAATTAATAATGATAAT
>CANGZW010000062.1:0-20000 GCA_947458405.1 Leptospiraceae bacterium | reverse complement strand
TTTTTTCTAAAACAATTTGGAATAGTTTCATCCATAAAATATGGTGGGTTTGATACTTCGGTAGGAGTAGGACCTATTTTAAGAATTGGAAATATAAAGACTGATGTTTCTCAGGGAATAAATCTAAATAGTATTACACCTACATACAATTTCGAGGAAAAAGAAAATTATTTTTACATTCAGCCAAAACTTATATACCAAACATGGAATGGAACTCTGGAGGCTTCTTCCCATTCCTTACCTTCTAATATTGATCCTAATGCAATACCTTATGCTTTATCTACATCTAATTATAATAAATTATTTAGTGATCCCCTCTATGTAAGTATTAGTGATCAAAACTCAAATTCTTATTATAAAAGGTATATTTTATACCAGGAGTTGATAAATCCAAAGGCAGATTTTGGAATCAATTATCTTATTTACAATGCGATATTTAATGGGGGAGAGATTCCCTCTGAAAATCTTAAAAATCTAATTGTTTCTAATATTATAACTACCAATACAAATAATTCCAATTACCCTGGATTAGAGTATTTTATAAATCAGTCTCTGTTTAGGAATGATGGTGAGCCTATTTCTCCATTGATTAGGTTTATGGCGTATAATTATCTAATTGGACCTGATTCTAGTATAGAAAAAAAAGAAGCAATTGCTTCCATTTTGTATCTCAATGAAATTGAAGGGAAAAATAGATATTCAGTACCATTAAAAAACTCTCAGGGAAAATTAAATTTCGGATATGTGGTTCAAAGTGATGTATGGTACATACAAATTTGGGCAGAACTTAGTACATTAGAGTACAATTCAATTTCTAATATTCCTAATTTTCATAGATTTGGAGGAATTCAATTTGGCTATAAATTTAACTAAAAAACTTCCTATTCTCCCTAAGATATATAAGTAATTATACTTAGCTCTTAAAATGATTCTAATATTAAAATGTTGACATCTTCTTCTGAATAAAAAACTCTGTTGGTAAATATCCAAAGGAGTAAATAATGGGAAAAATTGCCTATGTAAACAAGGATGATTGCACGTCCTGTAACCAATGTGCAGACAACCTTCCGAAGTATTTTCAAATGGATGATAATGATACTTCTGAAACTCATATAAATGGTCAAAAGATCAACGATGCAGATATCCCTGAAGATGAAATTAAAAAAGTTCAAAAAGAAATGGATGAATGTCCCGGAGAATGCATACTCTGGAAGAAATAATAAAGGGAAACATTTTTGTATAAGGAGACTTTCATCTCCTTATCACTCATTCACTTCATCCTTAATTAGGATAAATTCTTAATAATTTCACTAAAAAAGTAATACAGACTTTCTTTCCTATGTTCACACTTTATATTTTTTAAATAAGTTACTATTTTTCTTTTTTTCTTGATTCTTGGAGAATTTTAAAGATATTAAAATAATGAGTAATTTAGAAAATTTTAATTTCGATGAATTTGATTTAGATATTCAAACTTCAGAAGACCCCCGTTTTTCTGATCAAAATATATTATTAAAATCCCAATCAAATATTAAAATACCAGTAGTTGATTTCTTTAAAGATATAATCTACAAAATTACCAAGAATAATGATCGTATTAAAGCTATTTTTGAAAATATCATAAATTCTAAATTATTGGAACAAAGCCAGGAAACAAAGGTTTTTAATAGTCACTTTATGGCAATTCAAAGAGATGTTCAAAATGATTTAGCTCAGGAATTTATTGATTTGGACGATCTTTATAAAGAGATGACTGTTCGACCCAAAAGGATTGAACATTACACAATTCAATATACTAGTGAAAGAAACAATCTTCTCTCCGGAATTGTTTCAGAAAAAGAGAGAATGGAGTTAATTTTTTCTTGGGAAATGGATGCAAAATTAGAAATTGTAATACAAGAAATTAAAAAAATTGCAACAAAATTATTTACACTTTTCAGTGAATTGTCTGATAAACGGATTGTCCGTGGGGCAACTCAAAAACAGGAGCTACTATTTGAAGACTCTAAATCTCTCTGCCTTATCATTTTTGACGAATTGGAAGAAACACGTAAGCAAATTAACGAAAGAATTCTCCAGTCCTAATGAAGAGATTTCTAAAGAAGAATTAACGAAAATTGTTAATAAAATCAGGGAGGAATACTCGGAATATGCTCCCCTTGTCCCAAATGGTTTTAAATTATTAGAGTTTGAAGCTCGATTTACTCAAGTTTTAAAAGAAAAAGGTGACTTAAAGAAGTTTTTACTTACTGAGATCGAATTTTTAGAGAAAATGAAAAATCTTTATACTACTCAGAAAAAAAAAGCTGAGATCATAAAGAATAGTCCCATAAATAAAATATTGGATGAGCAGGAATCACTTTATACTCATTTTCCTAAAATTGAATTCCATCCCTATGGTAGAAGGGAGATTAAATTCTTCTACGGTGCAGTTAAACAATTTGTAGAAAGGGAACTCCAAATTCTCAGTATGATTTTTAAAGGGACTTTAGAGATGAATGACTTAAAAGATTGTATAACAATGATTGAGAAAATGGGAAAAGTTTTTAGGTCCTCGTCCTCCATTCGAATTACTGAGCATATCATAAATATTAATGCCAGGAGTGGGGATCCTGATTTTATCGAAAAGGACTCACAATTGATAATTAAAGATACATGCATTGCTTTAAAAATCTTAGATGATACTTTAGGTAAAATGATAGAAGAGAGCCGTATTAGTCCTCAATTGACCTTATCATTTCCGTACAATCCCCTCAAGGAAGATTTAGAAGAGTTTAGGGGAAAGTCCTACTTAGAGTCCTCACAGAAGATTTCTACTTCCTGCAGGGGTATCATATCTGCCTTTCGGATGGATTGGTTATATCTGTCCAAGAAACCTTGACTAAAAACCTACTCAAATTATTTTGGCAGATAGCCTACGGGATGTAGCGCAGGGGTAGCGCATCTGCCTTGGGAGCAGAGGGTCGCTGGTTCAAATCCAGTCATCCCGAATTAGACCCGGTAGCTCAGCTGGATAGAGCAACTGCCTTCTAAGCAGTTGGTCGGGGGTTCGAATCCCTCTCGGGTCAGAGTATATTAAAATGGAGAGCGTAGCTCAGTTGGTAGAGCCCCAGATTGTGGTTCTGGTTGTCGCGGGTTCGAAACCCGTCGCTCTCCCACCTTTTTGAACTTATGTACTTTAAAGATATTATAAACAATGCTCTTGATTCTATCTGTGTGATTGACTCTCAAAATAAAATTGAATATACCAATCCAGCTTTTAGTTTACTAACAGGGTATTCTTTTGATGAGTTAAAAGATAAAGATTTTGGAATTATCCTTCCCTTAGAAGTTTCCCAAATTCATAAAGATTTGGTTAAAAATTTTATTAGCAAAGGCTCTAAAGAGTCCAGTGTACTTGGAAAAATCAGAAAGCTGGAAATTATTCATAAAAATGGGGAAAGTATTTCTGTTGAGCTTTTGGCATTTGAAATTGAATCTACAGACCAAGAGAATAGGAAATTTGCGGGAATCTTAAGAGACTTCCGTGAGAAAGAAATTCTCTCAATGGAGTACAATCGACTCCTCTATGACATGGAAAAATTGGGATATATGGATGAATTAACTCAATTCCCCAATCATAAATTTATAATTTCCAGACTTGAAGCAATAGTTTCTTCACATAAGATTTCTCAGGAATCCATTTTTGCTATGATTGATATAGATGGTTTAGAGATGATCAACAATAAATATGGAAGAGAAATTGGAGATGAAGTATTAAAAAAAGTTGGTTTGTCGATCCGTATGGGGATTCGATTGAAAGATATAATTGCAAGAACGGATAATGTAGACTATTCTTGTTTGTTTACTGAAAGCTCTCTCTCAGAAGTCATTAATCTAATTGATACAATTCGCTCGCAATTATCAAAAAAGAAAGGTCTGGTATCTTCGGAACCAAATCTTTCAATTTCTGTAAGCATTGGATTGGCGAGAATTACATCCCCAACTAAGCCAGTTCTGGAATATCTTTCTGAAGCCCGTCAAGCACTCAAAAAAGCAAAGTCTGAAGGTAAAAATAAACTATTTATCTATGGATTTTATTAAAAAAATAGGAATCTTTATCAAACATCCTCTTTTTTCATAGACATAAATTAATAAATTTCCAAATATTGAATTATGTCTGATTTAAAAAGTTAATTAAATCTACAATAGTATTTATATTATGAATTATATGCAGAATGGTCACAATACAGAATTCTCCAAAAAAAGATTTTTTGTATTAATCCTATTCTGTATTTTTATTTACCAATATAAAATGAAGGAATAGTTTCGTAGATAGAATGGAAAATAACAAAGAGGCAATAACGGATAGTTTACTATCTAAATATTTGAAGTTATTACTTCTTTTCCTGTTCTTACCATTCATTATTTTTATTTTTAATGAATACATCATTCCGCAGTACTTTTCCTCTACTTCCCCTAAAATTGTAATGCTTGGAAACAAGAGATTGAAAAAAGAAGATATATATTTATTCATAAAAGGAAATGGAAAGAAAAATATTGCAAGTATTCCCTTATCAGATCTAGAACATAAGCTCGAAGAGCATCTAAGAATAAAAAAAGTAAACGTGAATAGAAAGACAGGTAATATAATTGAAATTAAGATAGAAGAGAGACAGGCGGAATTTATCATCAATTCTGGGGATACTCTTTATGAAGTCGATTCAGATTTTAGAATCTTAAGTGTGGATGATGTGAAAGAAGAAAATTTGTGTATTCTTACAGGAGAATTTTCTCCGCAGGATGGTGTATTTTCAGGTGCTGTGATAAGGGAGTTTGCATCAACTGTCAACAGAGCCTTTAGAGTTCATCCTCAATTAAAAAGTCGTATTTCGGAAATTGAATTAAGAAATGATGGAAGTGTAATGGCTTACATCCACTTTCCTTCACACATTAGAGCAAATGCTGGATTGTCACTTGAATCTCAGCAGGTTCGAAAATTATACGCCGCCCTTGCATTTTTTGAAAATAAAAATATTAAACCAAAAACACTTGATCTTAGAGGAGATGATGCTGTCTATCAGTAAATAATATGCAGGATGAATTAAACAGTATAGTTGCACTAGATTTGGGCTCTTCTTTAATTAAAGTAGTAGTTGGTAGACCAATTAAAGAGAATGTTATTGAAATTATAGGAAAAGGAACATCCATTTCTACTGGAATCAAGAATGGGGCTATCATAAACATTGAAACAACTGTGAAATCAATCAGAGAAGCAATTAGTCAGGCTGAATTGATGGCAGGAACAAATGTTAGTGAGGTCATAGTCAATATCTCCGGGAAAACAGTTCGTGCAGGGAATCATAAAAATGTTGTGGCAATCACCAATAGAGAACGAGTAGTAACAGAAGAAGATATACAAAGAGTAATCGATGCAATTTTGAGTACCACAGTTGTTCCTTCAGATCAAGAAATTATTCATGTGCTATCTAAAGAGTTTTCTGTAGATGATCAGGAAAACATAAAAGAACCCCTGGGGATGACTGGTGTTCGATTGGAAGGTGAAGCACATATTGTTAGTTGTGGTATTACGTCTATTCATAATTTGGATAAATGTGTAGAAAATGCCGGTGTTTTACAAATTGATAAAGTATTATCCAGTTTTGCATCTTCGGAAGCTGTATTAACTGCAAGTGAAAAAGATTTAGGCACAGTTGTTGTGGATATTGGAGCAGGAATTACTGACATAGTTATTTTTATAGAAGGTGGAGTTGCTTATTCTTCTGTTATACCTTTTGGAGGGAACAATATTACCAACGATTTATCCATAGGCTTAAAAACTTCAATAGAAATCGCTGAATCAATAAAGAAAAAATATGGTAATATTCATAGAGTTGGAATGGATCCTACAGAGAAAATTGAAATTCCTGCGGTAAGCAATCGTCCCTCTAGAGTAGTTCATAGGGAAACTCTAATTACCATCATTGAACCCCGTGTTAGAGAAATTTTAGAGCATGTGAATTATGAACTTGAAAAATCAGGGAAAAAGTCTTTCTTGGCGGGAGGTGTAATACTCACCGGAGGATCGAGTTTAATTGGTGGAATTGAGAATTTAGCAGAAGAGATTTTAGAATTATCAGTGAGTAAGGCAAAACCTGCTGGATTGACAGGATTGTATGAGCATGTTTCTTCTCCCGAGTTTGCAACTGCTGTTGGCTTAATAAAGTATTTAGCACGTAGTACAGAATATGAAGTAAATAATCCCCAAACTAAGTGGACTGTAAATTCTGACGAAAAAAAAGGGATTGCCAAGAAGATTTGGCGTTGGATGGAAAATAATTTATAACGGAGAGAGCGTATGCTTTTAGTGGATGAACACAAGACAAGTCCTGTAATAATTAAAGTTGTCGGAGTTGGTGGTGGTGGAATGAATGCTGTCACACGAATGGTTAACTCAAATTTAAAAGGAGTTCAATTTATCATTATGAACACTGATGAACAGGCTCTCAATCGATCCGTAGTTGAAAATAGAGTCCAGATGGGTGGGAAGGTTACCAAAGGAATGGGAGCTGGGGGAGATCCTGATGTAGGCTCCCGTTCTGCGATAGAAGACAAAGATAAGATTATGAATGCACTAAAAGGTGCGGATATGGTTTTCGTTACTGCCGGAATGGGTGGGGGAACGGGAACGGGTGCGGCACCAGTAGTAGCAGAGATTGCTAAAGAATTGAAATGTCTAGTTGTTGGGGTAGTTACCGTTCCATTTTCTACTGAAGGAAAGAGAAGGGGTGATATTGCTAGAGAGGGCTTGAATAATCTAAGACAACATGTGGATACTTTGATTACCATAAAAAATGACTCTCTTCTAAAGGTAGTAGATAAGAAAGCACCTGTACAATTTGCATTTAAGGTAGTGGATGATGTGCTTTTAAATGCTGTGAAAGGTATCAGTGATATAATCAATTATGCTGGAATAATCAATGTAGATTTTGCTGATGTAAAAGCAATTATGAAAGATACCGGTGATGCTATTATGGGTATCGGAGAGGGTGCAGGTGAAAATAGAGTTACAGATGCTGTAGATCAGGCTATCAACAATGTACTCTTAGAAGAAAGTTCTATTGAAGGTGCAAGCTCTCTTTTAATTAATGTGAGTGGTGGAAAGGATCTTTCTATTAATGATTGGAATGAAGTATCACAAATAATTACTTCTCAGGTAGATAGTAATGCTAATATAATTATTGGTCTAAATGAGGATGAGAATCTTCAGGATAGGATTCGTGTTACAGTTATTGCTACTGGCTTTAAAAGAATTTCTCACATAATGCCTACCAATATAAGAAGAGATCCGATTCGCGAAAATAAAGAAAGTGATGTAAAACCGGTTACGAAAGTTGTAAATATCATTGAAAATGAGAGTACAGAATCATCAAGAGCTATGAAACCGCCCCTTAAACCGCAAACTGGGTACAATTATAATGAAGATTATGATATTCCTACCTATTTGAGACGAAGAGGGGAATAGTAAAAAAAGTCTTGCCCCAAGATGTTCTTAAAACAAAGTGGAATTGTCGTTGGGGCCTATAGCTCAGTTGGTTAGAGCGGCAGACTCATAATCTGCGGGTCGAAGGTTCGAGTCCTTCTGGGCCCATTAAAATAAAGGTCCTTCTACCTTTATTTCCTCCTTCTTAATATCATAGGATACTTTTAGAGTCTTTCCCCTGTAAGTTCTATATAAATCATAAATATATATAGTATTTTCCTCTTTTATAACTATTGGAAACTCAAAATTTACAATTAAATCCTGAATAGGTTGCCTATCTTTCAATGGTAGGTGCCGGAGTGGCTTTAATGTAAATTTATAAATGGGTTCATCTATTTCAGTTGATCTTATATAAGAATAAATTCCTTCTTCTTCCTCACAGAGAAGGAAGTCATCACTCAAGAAAAATTCAGAAGGACTATATCTAGAGTAAATAGAGTTGTTTTGGAGTTTTTTAAATTCTGCTATTTTATAATTAGAGTAAGTTTTTAATAATATAATTACTAACAAAAACAAAAACCATTTTACTTTGGAATCTCTGGGAAGTATTAATAATGAAAAAATTAAAGTCAGAAAAGGATTTTGAGGTTTTAGTAAATTAAATCCTTTGAATGAATAATCAAAAAAAGTAAAATCCTCTGATCCAAAAATCAAAAAAAAGATCAGGGGAGAGAAAAGTAAACTAGAGATAAATAGAATAGAGTTTGTCTTTTCGGTAAAAACAACGAATAATAAAAAACAGATTAAAATTATAACTAAAAGGGAATAATGGCTGAATATATAATATTTATAAGAAAATAAATATAACTCAATGAGAGAATTAAGATAAAAAGAAGCATAAAAGAATGTACTAAATAGAAAAAATACAGATATGTTCTGTTGTTTTTCTTTGAAACTCAATTGTTCTAATGAAATCAATTCATTTATCAATTGGCTAAAAAGAGTTAGATGTAGTATTATAAAGATAGCTTCTGTTAGCATAACTTGCTAAAAAATTCGCACTGCGACCAATATAATTTAGCTTTTAAAAAAAATATATTCTTTAATATTGTATTTATGGAACTAATTGAAGTAAAGATTTCAGATATAACTTTAACAAACGTAGGGTTTGCGGTATTTCTCAAGCCCAAAGATTCCCGTCCTGATTCTAAAGTAGTTCCAATTTTCATAGGACCACTGGAAACACATGCAATTACCAGTATTTTAGATGGTGTGTCCCCACCTAGACCTATGACTCATGATCTAATGATGTTAATAATCCCTTCTTTGGGTGGAAAGATCATCAAAGTGACAATTGATGAAATTATTGATAATACTTTTTTTGCAAAAATTACTATTCGTAAAGATGAAGAGCTACTTCTGATTGATGCAAGGCCTTCTGATTCAATTGCATTAGCATTACGGGCAGAAGCTCCCATTTATATAACCAGTTCCATATTCGAAGAAGCAGGCGTTTTCATGAAAGATGGAGAAATTCCACAGGATGGTAGTACAGAAGAATCTTCAAGTGAATCCTATCCAAAGTCACAAAACTCCAAAACTCCATTGGAAGTGCTCGAAGATTCCCTCCATGCAGCAATCAAAGCAGAAGATTATGAAGCTGCGGCTAAAATTAGAGATCAGATAAAGAGATTTGTTGAAAATTCCTAAATTCTTTTTCCATATTTCATTAAAATCTCAATTTAAATTACGGAACAAATTTTCTTAATTCTTTATCTAGAATTATTGCGTCTTCCCAGTATTTTGTCACTAAATTCCAAAAATTCTTTGAATGATTTTTTTCAACTGTATGGCAAAGCTCATGTAATACAACATAGTATTGCAATTTTGAGGGGAGATTTGCTAGATATAAATTTAAACAAATTTTATTTTCAACTGAACAACTACCCCAAATAGATTTCATTTTTCTAATTTTAATTTCTTTGTAATTTAGCCCGGTGGTAGTACAAATTTCATCTGCTAGATTTTTAAATTTTTCAAGAGCATAAGTTCTATTTATACTTCCTAAATTTCTGGCAACTATACGATTACTTGATTTTGATTTAGTTTTTCGCATCCAATCAATTCTTGAATTTGCAAATTGTATAGCAATTTTAATTGGACAATTATAGGGGTAAGAAATCGTGAATCTACCTTCAGCATATTTATATTGTAAGGATATATTTTTTCTGCCTTTTTTTCTATTTAATTCCAATTCTCCAATTTCGGGGTGATAAATTATTTTCATAGGGTTAATTTAAAATTGAAAGTAATAAAATTGCGGTGAAGATACAACAGTATAAATCATCAAACACACAATTAGAAAGCCTGTATAAAGGGGGATTTTAATGAACCTATAAAATTCTGAGTTACTAATTTTAATTAATATATTATACTCCTCAAAAATTTCATAAACAATTAGTAATATAACAGGAATAAATATTTTTAAGTCAAATACTTCTCCATACACACCTTCTGAGAAGCTAAATATTTGTTTATAAGATATCATACACGTTTTAACGGAATCGGATCTAAAAAAATGAGCACCTGACATAAATATTAAAAAACTATACAAAATTTTGGTTGGTTTAGGTAAGAAATTAAAGAATCGATCCCAGTTGTTGTCAATAAAATATTTTTCCACTACTGTAAAACAACCATTGATAGCCCCCCAAATTATGAAAGTCCAATTTGCACCATGCCAAAAGCCACCAATTACTGTTGTTAAAAATAGATTAAACATATTTCTAGCAGGGGATACTCTATTTCCTCCTAGGCTTATGTAAACATAATCTCTCAACCAACTTGAAAGAGAAATATGCCATCTTCTCCATGTCATACTAACGGATGTTGAGAGGAAAGGTCTTTCAAAGTTTTTTGGAATTTCAAATCCAAGAATTTTTCCCGTGCCTATCGCTATATCAGAATAACCTGCAAAATCACAATATATTTGAATAGTAAATAAAAAAAGAGCAGTTAAATTTGAAATCCAATCATAATAAGTTGGATTTGCATAAATGGGCTGAATTAGATCGGCTATTGGATCTGCTACAATTGTTTTTTTAAAAAACCCAAGGCATACAATTCCTATACCAATTATAAATCTATCATAGTTCCATATTTTTTTATCTTTAAATTGATAAATCAATTCGGATGCTCTCATGATCGGACCGGCTACTAATTGAGGAAAAAATAATAAAAATAAGGAAAAATCAAAGAATTTCTTTTCAGGGATTAGTTTTCCTCTATAGACATCAACTGTATATGCAATAGCTTGGAATGTATAAAATGATATACCCAATGGTAGAATTAAACCCAGTGAATGATTTGTTGTATTACCTAATATTCCTAATGAGCCAAGTAAATCCCTTTCTATAGATAAAATAAAATCTGCATATTTGAATAAAAATAGCAATCCTAGGTTCACTAATAAATTAATTGCTAACAATAAGTATCTATAAATTTTTTCTTTAAATTTATAGATTCCCAAGGATGTATAATGAGTTGTAAAAAAGGAAAAAAATAGTAGGGGAACAAAGACAATTTTTAAGCAAGAATAAAAATAGAGTGAAAACCAAAAGAGAACCCTCTTTTGATTTTTTGTATTACAATTGAAATAAATAGGTAATAAAATTAATAAAAAAACGAAAAATTGTAATGAATTGAAAAGCATACTATTGTAGCACTTCCATTGCTTTATTTTTAATAATTTCGTAAACCCAATTGTTACCCATTTTTGTATAGTGACCATCGCCTAAAATATAATATGGTCTTGGATTTAATCTATTTTGGGAATCCTTCATTAAGTATGTATAATCATTCAAGTCAATGAAATCAAGTTTTTCGTTTATGAGAAAATTTTTCAATGTTTTGCTGTAATTATAAAGTCTATGGTTTAATCCCAATTGAGAGCAATAAGCTGTTTCAATATCTATTGGTGCTAAAAATATAACTAATTTAATATTATTTTTTTCTGCTAATTGAATAATATTTCTCGTTGAATCAAAAACTGACCTAGGAATGGGATGTTTGTCATTTTCCTTCTGACATTCATTTTCTTCAAAATGGGGAGGTTCATCCTTAGGGTTTTTTTTGGGTCTCCTGAAGTCATTAAGTAAAGTATAATAAAATTCTGTAAAATTAGTATAGGGGCAATTGAATTCTTTTTTATCAGATGAAATACAATTATAGTTATAAATTCCACTTTCAATTGAGAATATAAAAGTTTCTCTAAATCGAAAAAACAATTGTTCTTGTGTGACTTTAAGTGCTAAAAATAAGTAACTATATTTTGCGGCCAAAAATTGGTATTTGAATAAGTATTTAGATAATTTATTATTCATTTTTGAATAAAAGTTATACTCGTCTATATCATCCCCATTGCTGGGGAAATAAAAAAGTAGTTTAATATTTAGTTCAGGAAGTTGTTTTTTTAGTTTTCTTTCTATTGCACTAGGACCATAAGCATCAACTCCCAAATTTATAGATTGATATACATTTCCCTGTTTATCTTTCAAATTATTTAGTTTGTTACAAAAAGTATCCTCATCACTAACTCCAAATCCCATTGTAACTGAATCGCCTATACATCCTATTTGAGGCATTGAATTATTGATTTTGTCTGTACCTCTAAATCCCATTTCATTTGTTGAAAAATGAATATCAAAAATTCCTTGAAAATGTTTGAGTCTAATATTTATATCAGTTTCAAGATCAACCAAATATTCATCATTGTAAGTATGGAATTGCTTCTGAAGTCTATAATATTCCAATGCACTAGGTTGAGTGACTCTTAAGATAATCTCTATTGAAAATAAAACTATAAGAATGGATAATATAATTTTTATTAATTTCATTGGATTAGATTGATTGATTTTCTATATTTAGCTGCTAATTCTTCTGCTTTTAAAGATTCACCATTATTTTCATAGCAAAGTGCTAGACTTCTGTATAAATATTTTGTGTTTTCTGGAAAGGCTCCTGTGTCTAACAAAGCAAGTATTTTTTTCTTTTCAACTCGATTAAGAGTTTCAAGACATTCTGTGATCCTGTTAATAAAAAGATTATCTGATTCTTTGAGTTGTATAGATATTTCTTTTTGCAATCTTTTGCCTTTTGTGAAATCTGAGATGAATAAGGTTAGATCAATTAGTTTTAGAGTTACGATTTCATTGTTTAGATCTTTTTCTCTTGCCTTTTCTAAATGGAAAATGGCTGGAATAATTGAAAATTGAGATTCTGATAATAAAAATCCAAGTCTTTCATTCGCAAATTTATTTTCTGGATTAATTTTATATGCCTGGTTGTAATAATGCAATGCTTCAGCATGATTTCCTTTTTTTTCTTTTTCTAATCCCTGCTCAACATAGGTCTGATCTCTATTGCAAGACATTAATTGTGAAATGATAATAAGTAAATATATATATAATAAATAATAAGAAATTGAAAAATTATTAAAAATATTTATTTTGAGCATTTTAAATCCGATAAGTTTTTTCGGTTTTTTAATGATCTGGATTGTTGAGTCATACGTTTTCATTAGTTAAACAAAATATTATTAGTAATTACAAATTTTTGAAAAAAATCTCATGGAGAGGTGTCTAAAGAATATTAAGATAGATACTTTTTTTTTATACATTCTTTCGACAACATAAAAAAAAGATACATAAAAGGTATCCTACTATCCGACTCTTTTATTGATCAACAAAAATAGAGAGATAGAAAGTTGGCAAGCACGCAGGCAAAATTATTACAAAATTTTCAGGAATACCTTTCAGTAGAGAAAGGATTGAGTGAAAACTCAATATTCTCCTATAGGTACGATTTGAACAAGTTCAGAAGCTATTTGGAAAAACAGCAAATAGACTTTTTAGAAGTTCAAACCAAAGACATTATGAAATTTCTCATGGAAGAGAAAAATCGCAAGATTTCCTCAAAAACTCTTGCTAGAGAAGTTGTAGCCATTCGACAATTTTATAAGTATCTTAGGGATGAAAAACAAGTAGATTACAATCCTACAGATAAAATAGGAACTCCGGAAGTAATGCGTGCTATTCCGGATCATCTTACTATTCAAGAAGTAGACGAACTATTTTTAGCAATAGATGAAGATAATATATATGAATTAAGAGACAAATGTATTTTTGAACTTTTGTATTCCGCTGGATTAAGAATCAGTGAAGCCTGTAATTTAAGTATGAAAGATATAGACATGGATTCAGGAATGATAACTGTAGAAGGAAAAGGTGGAAGGGAAAGACTAGTTCCATTTGGTGAAAAATCTCTAAAGATACTCCGACTTTATTTAGAAAAAAGCAGACCTGAAATACTAAAAGCTAGAAGTTGTGAATACTTATTTGTTTCAAAGAAAGGCTCTTATATAAATAGAAAATCCGTATGGAGACTTTTGAATATTTATATTAAAAGAACTAGTATTAATAAAAAAGTAACTCCCCATACACTGAGACATTCATTTGCTACCCATCTTTTAGAGAATCATGCAAATCTAAGAGAAGTTCAGGAGCTCTTGGGTCATATAGATATATCAACTACGCAAATATATACTCATATGGCAAACAAGACTTTAAAGGAAGTTCATAAAAAACATCACCCACGTGGATAACAATGGGTGAAATTAAACTCCGTGGGTTAGAAAAAACTTACGGAGAAGGAACTTCTTCAATCCATGTTTTAAAAGGTATAACATTAGATATTCCTCATAATCAGTTTGTAACACTAATGGGTCCGAGTGGTTCGGGTAAATCAACACTCTTGCATATTCTAGCTGGAATTGATAGACCCGACAAGGGAGATGTTGAATTGTTCGGTCACTCTCTTGCTTCAATGGATGAAACTGATCTCACAATTTATAGAAGAAATATTATTGGAATTATCTTTCAATTTTTTAATTTATTGCCTTACCTGTCTGCCTTAGAAAATGTATCACTACCACTCTATCTTGCAGGTAAAGGAAAAAAAGAAAGTCACAAAAAAGCAATAGAAGCACTTGAATCCGTAGGACTTATGGATAGAATAAATCATAGACCATCAGAATTATCCGGTGGAGAGCAACAGAGGGTAGCTATTGCAAGGTCTATATCAAATTCTCCTTCTTTGATATTGGCAGATGAGCCTACTGGAAATTTGGATTCTGCGAATGCAAAAATAGTTCTTGAGCTCCTAATGAAACTGCAAATGGAAAAAAAAATGACAATCTTTATGGTTACTCATGATATATTAATTGGTAGTATGGGAACTTTAAGGATAAAAATGAAAGATGGGAATTTAGAAAGTTGGGAAACTTAAATGTAATACGAATATTTTTACTTGAGTATTATAGAACCCATAAAATTAAGAGTTTATTTTCTTTTTTTGGGATTTCTCTTGGTGTAGCACTCTTTATCACCACTAATTTAAATGGTAGGAGAGCAGAAAGATCCCTCATTGATTTCTCAACAGGCTATCTAAGTAGAAATTTTTCAATAAGAATTTTTCATACTGACTCGGCAAAAGGAGTTGGTGAAGATATTATTAATCAAATTTATTACAATGAATCCTTCCGTTGGATTTCATCGATACAACCAAGAATACAAAAAACATTTTTTATAAAAAATAATAATACTACAAATAGAATCATTTATCAGGCTGTTGATTTTTTTAAGGAAAGGAAAAATTATCAATTTGATTCCAATAAAGAAGATTTAGGAGAAGAAATACCTTTTTTAGAAATTTCTTACTTTAGTAACTCGGCACTTGATCTTTACATTAAAGCAAACAAGAGTATAACATTTAAGGACTCTACTTTAGAGTTTCCTTATAAAAGAAAAATTGATTCAGATGGCGGAAATTTTATCATTGAAGATATCTCAAAAGCTAAAGAAAGATTTGGAGAAGATATTAAATATACTTATCTTTTAATAGAGGGAGAGACTGATGCGAATAAAATTCAGATTCTAAGAGATTATTTATTTACGATAGACAAAGGGTTAAGTATTGAAACACCCGAGGAAATAAAAGATAGGGCAGGAAGTGCTTTAAAGTCATACAATTTGAATTTAGTTATTATATCGATGATATCGGTTTTAATAGCTTTTTTTATGGTATCAAATACTATGTCCGGGATTTATCTATCAAGAAGAAAAGAGTTTGGAATTTTGAGATCTCTCGGTAGTACTCCTCTAGAAAATTTAATTCTCTTTCAGATGCAAGCATTGGTATTGGGATTATTTGGTTCCTTTGCAGGAATTCTTATGGGCATATTCTTTGCTGGATATAGATTTTTTAGTGGAGAATTGACGATTAGTGATACTTCTCAAGCAGGAACCTATACATTTGTCCCTAATGCTTTAATTATAATTGGTTTTATTATTGGAATGGGGGGATCTGTGTTGTCAGCATTAATTCCATCAATTCGATCTTATCAGATTTCACCTATCAGTATCCTAAAAGACCTCCCTAAAAAGGGAGATATACCCAATCCCAAAATTTTATTTTTAGGTGGGGTGGGATTGGTTTTGCTGGCCTATCCAATAAGTCAGCTTAAATTTATTTATCCATTTCCTCTCTTTGGATTATTTGCAATCGGAATGATAGTGATTGGAGAGACCTTACAATTTCCATATTTATTTGGTGTATCAACAATTGTAATACAAAAATTTTTATTAATTTTCGATAAGGCTTTTTTGGAACTCAGGATTGGAATTGAAGAGATTTATCAAAATCCCATTAAAAACTCTCTAACAGGAGCGGCACTGATGTTAGCAGTTTCCTTGGTCATATCGCTCACACAGTTAACGGAGAGTTATAAAAAGTCTATAATAGATTGGACCGAAGAAGAGTTTCCCTATCAATACTCTGTCGTGAATTTAAAAGATATACAGGAAGGAACGGCAGAGGGTATGCCACTATCTTTAAAAGAAAAAATAAAATCAATACCCGAAGTTTCAGAGGTGGATGTTTTTATATTGAATAATAAGGTTGAAGCAGAAGGCAAAATTTACTTAATCCATGGATATGATATGCAATTGGCTAGAGATAGAGACATTGCTTCTAAAGGAGAAACAATTTATCCTCAAAACTTTGGGACCGGAGTATTCATTTCATCTAATATGGCTTATTTGGGCGGAAAAAAGGCAGGGGAAACAATTTCCCTTCCCACAAGAACAGGAAAAAAAGAGTATCCTATACTGGGAATAAGAGAACATTTTTTTTCTGAAAGTGGAACCATTATGATGGATGAAAAACTTTATGAAAATGACTTTAGGTTAGAGAATTATAGGGCAGTAAGAGTAAATTTTAAAAGTGGAATGGAATCGGATGGCTTAAAAAACTTAAATGAAATGATAAAGACCGAAAAAGATTTGAGTATTATGAGTGCAGATGATTTAAAAAAAATATATTTAGAAGGTACGGAGAGAGTTTTCGGTGTTTTGGAATCTTTGAAGGTAACAGCGTGCATAATTGCCCTCATTTCCTTATTCTCATCAATCCTGCACAGCCTGGGAGATAAAATGAAGCTATTTGCCATGCTGAAAAGTCTCGGGGGCTCCTCGTGGCAAATTTCAATTATTGTATTTGCTGAAAATTTATTTTTATCTCTTTTTGGTTCCTTGGCAGGAATTTTATCTGCATTGTTACTCGGACCGATTATTTTAGATGTTATAAATAAAAATGCATTTGGATGGACTCTAAAAGTAGTTTATCCTGTGAATATGATGTTCGTTTTTATTTTGTTTGCACCTTTAGTTGCCTTTTTGGGAACTTTGTACCCATATCGTATTTTAAATAAACTGAGTCTTCGGGATGTATTAAATTATGAGTAGAAACTAAGCCAAAGAGGATTCTATTTTTACATGGGGTATTAAGGTAAATTAAAGATTCTACGAATAGTATAAGAGAGGGTTTATGGCTACATCACTAAAGCAAATTCAGGAGATTGCGTACTACATTAAAGAAGAAAATTTACGCGGTAAAGAAAGAGTTCCAACTTCTGATGTTTTAATTAAAAAGTTCTCATCCTCTTTTGAAAAGACTCCAGAAGAAATATCTAAATATATAGAGCAACTTGTAGAAACTCATTTTATTTTTTCATTCAATGTTGTCACCGCAGATCCAACACTTTTTGTTCAGGCTGTAGATGCCTATGTATTTTCTGATCAAGCGATTGTTTTGGATTTAAAACATATTTGTGAAATGAAACTTTCAAGTATGTTCGAAGTAATGTTTTACAAAAAAAAACCGGGAAGTCAAGTTTGTAGGGATTTGTTCCCTAGAATCAAGGAATATAATAATACAGACATTGGAAGGGTAATTTATGAAGTTTATTACCTATCTGAATATGCTAAAATGATTCAGACCAATGCATTTGAATACACAGAGAGCTGGAAGAAAGAAAAGCTATTAAAATTATATAGGGCTGAACTTGAGGCTTCAAATCAACACACTGCCCTAGAGATAATTGAAAAAATGGATGCTCTAAAGCCCAAAGAAATTATTAATTCTAAATGGGGTAGGGCAGTTAATCAATTTAGTATAAAGTTTTTAATCAGGATCCATTTTAGAAAGTATGAGTTTGATGTAGTACGAAAACTCCTATTGACAGGAAAAATTACTGAGTTAGAAGATTTTATTTACATTAGAAATATTGTTAGAGAGCTTGAGAAAATGAATAATGGTGATCCAATATTAAAGTATCACTCTGATAAGCTTTTAGAGTTAAGGAGAATTGCTCAGGCAAAAATAAATATTTCCAGGAAGACTAATAGCACTCCAATCGCATTCTAGTATTTATCCAAATACTGAAAAAAGCTGAAAGCAGAATAAAAATCCCAAAATTATCATAATTCTTCTAGCTGTTCTTGAGGGTATCCCACCATCCAATTTATCCTCGGACATGTGTTGGATTAAAAATATAGTATTAAGATTTAATATAATATATAAAACATCTACTGTTATTCTACTTTCCTCAATGGTTGTAAGGAAATAAGTTATAATACCGGGAAGATAAATAATAAGTATCTTTATTAAAATTAATATTGGATTTCTTTTTATTTCTTCTATCTTTAAGCCGGATGCATTTTGTATTTCATTTTCAAAATTTTCTATATTTTCAATACAAAAATAATTCAATTTAACTTTTCCCAAATCTATAAATAGACGGGGATAGCCCCACAAAGAGTCCTTTTTAAGTGATAAAATTTCAGATAGCAAAACATCTCTGCATATAGAGTTTTCTCCATAAAGTTTTAATATTTTACCATCTATTTCAAAAAGAGTTTCTGAAAAAATTTTCATTTGTCTTTTATAATTTTTGTAAAACAAAAAAAGGAATAAAGCCAATAAAAGGAAAATCATATTCAAATAGTTATAGTTCTTTTCATGCATTTTGTAGTAGCTATAAAATAAAATTAAACTATTTAGAGAAAATAGGATAATATATTTTGTTATAACTCTTTTTTCTAATGCTTTTAAATCCAATTTATATATAGTATTTTTCATATTTACCAAGTCAACTTTAGGGAATTTGTAACTCTTTGTATTTCCTTTCTAATGTTTTTCTATTCACTGTGAGGAAGAGCGGATCATATTTTTTTTCTAAGATAATTTTATAATTACTGATAGCCAATTCCTTTTGAGAACAATCAAGAGCAAGTTCTCCGAGCATAAAAAAATATTTTCCGGGGATTGCCAGACTTTCTTTTTCGGGCTTTAGATTTTTAAGAAAAGAAAAAGCAGATTTCTTTTTTCCTCTTATTAGTTCTTTTTCAGCGAGACATAAAGACCCAAAAAAAGATAGATCTTCGGAAGGCTTTTTTTGGGAAAGATTTCTAAAAACTGTTCCTTCCCCTGTTTTATAGGACAAAGAGCATAAGTAAAAATTGGGTTCTTCCGGTAGATAGACAAGTCTGTATGCTTTTTTATAGGAGACTTCCGCTTCTCTATAATTTTTCATTGCCTCCATGATAAAGCCTATATGAAGGTGGGTGCGAAAGTACTCCGGAAAAATATCCCTTGCCACGAAAAACTCTCGCAAGGAATCTTTGAGCTTTCCTTCATAGGAATAAATTCTTCCTAGATTATATCGAATGGGAAGATAAATAGGATTGGCAGATCTTCCCGCTTCTGCCATTTTTTTTGCTAATTCAAAATCTTTATCATTATTAGAAAGTAAGAGCGAAATAATTTTATTGTTGAATTCCCCAATATTTTTGATGGTTTCTCCCTCGAAAGAAAAAGATACATTGGAATTGGGTGGATTTCCCTGAAATCCCTGTCCTTTGGCGAGTAGGAAATCTTCTTTGTGGAGTGAATAAGTGACCCCCGGCAATTCATTTATGGGGTATTCATCTTTGAGAGTGGGAGAAAAACTTTCTTCCCCAATTTTTATGACCCTTTCTTGAGAAAACAGTAAAAAAGGAAATATAAATTGAAAAAATAAGAAAAGCCAAAGGAATGGAAAGTATTCCCGCATGAAAGAAAGTTTAGTAAGCATTCAAAATCT
>CANGZW010000061.1 GCA_947458405.1 Leptospiraceae bacterium | reverse complement strand
TGTACGGTTAGACTTCCTGCAATTACTTTTACCCAATCGGGCACAGCCGCAGAAAAGCAAATGATTGGAAATGATAAAGAAATTGAAAAAGATGGATGGATACTTTCTTCAGTGAAAACATCTGCTCTTGGCTCTGAGATATGGAAAAGAGAAAACCTAAATAGTGATATCTATTTACCTGAAAATGATGAAGAGGTTTTAATTCATTTAAAACGAATTGCTTATCTAACACCTGAAATAAAGTCCTTCAAAAATAAAGCATTTATTGGAGAAGCACTCGATGGAAAACTAAAAGTAAACCCAATACTAAATCTCACTAAAAACTACAACGAATTTTCAGATGTAAAACCAAGAGTGGAAGAAATACTAAAGTTAATTAATGAATCTAGGACATATCTTTATAATAGAAAATCCCAGAAAATTGATAAAGAATTTAAAGACCCCAAAAAAGCTAATTCAGAAAAAAATAAGATATTATTTACTTTTTATAATTTAGTGGAAGATGGGGAGTACTATGAAGTTTCAAATAATAAATGGATTAAAAAAGAATGAATTTAAGTAAATTTAATTTATCTATTTATACAATAAAAATATTTGTATTTTTTATTTTCTCTTTTATTTTAAACTGTAATACTTTTTTAAATAGAGGAGAAAAAACTAACAAACTTGATTTCGATTACAAAACTGTTTCTAGAACCTATTTTAGACCAGAAAATACAAAACCTTTTCCACTCACAGTTCGTAGGGGAAATAATTTAAATGGATCAATATCAAAGGATGGTAGATACCTCTATTTTTCAGGAGATATTCAAAGTAATTTTAATATCTATGTAAGGGATTTAAAGAGCTCTATAGTGGTTCCCCTAACCCTTCATCCCTCTGCAGATTATAAGCCCGCCATTAATCCTGATGGAAAGAGATTAGCATTTGTTTCGGAAAGATATGACTCATTAGGAGATATTTTTATAGCTGATATAAACATTGAAGAGGTAGTTAAAGGATTTGCCAAAGGAGAAAAAACTTCCGATTCCTACCCCCTATTTCCCCTCACAAATAGAGATTACCTTACAAAAGGAATCTTAAAAAGATGTGTGGATACCGATCCCACCTGGTCTCCCGATGGAAGATACCTTGCCTATGTCAGCGATTGTGATTTTAGTGGAAAAACAAATATATATATTGCTGATAGTAAAAATTCTTATTCAACCACTATTCTAACCAAGAATGGTGCGGCTTCCCCTACCTATTCTCCCGATGGAAAATTTTTATATTATGTGTCTTACAAAGATAGTCAGTTAGGAGAAATCTATAAAATAGAAATTTCCTCAAAAGAAGAGACACGAATAACGAATAATTCATTTATGGAACTCAATCCAAGTTTAAGTGGAGATGGTATTTATCTTTATTACTCCTCAATTCGAAATGATACCAATAAAAATGGTAAGCTCGGAGCAAGAGACAATGGATTTATTATTCGAAGGAATCTTAATACAGGAGAAGAATCTGAATTAACGGGAGGAAACTTTCCACTTTTTGATACAAAGTTTACCAATTTTATAGATGGATCCATTATTTTCAGTGCAAGTTTTGATAATTCTATCAATATTTACTTCATCCCCAGTTCGGGTGAAATTCCCAAGCTAGATACAATTAGCCAACAATATGAGTTAGCAGATAGATATAGAGATCGATCATCAGACTTTTCACAGTTTGCTTTTAGTACAATAGGTAATTATTTTTCGGGAGATCCGCTCTACCCACTTTATAAATCTAGATCAGATCGACAGGTAGTAAGAGATTTCGAATCGGAAGGGAGAGAGAAGGAAGCAGGCTTAATTTTAAAAAATATGATCTCTCAAAAAGAAGATCCAAAATTTGCATACTCTTATGCATTAGCTATTGAACATTCATACAAACGTAAAAAACAAAATTCAATTCCCATCTTAGAGGCTTTTTATAATGAAGTAAAAGAAGATTCTAAATATTTACCTGAGATTGCTCCTTCTATTCTGCATTTAACCTCAGAAGTTTATGAGGAAAAAGGAGATAGTTCTCATGCAAAAAAATTATATGAAGCTATTTTAAAGGATTATCCCTCATTCTATAGAACCAATGAAGTTAAAGTATCTCTCGGTACTATTGAAATACGTGAAAACCCAAATAAAATTCCTGAATATTATTTTGAAGTCTATGGATCAAAATTAAATCGAAAAAATTCCCTAATTGTAGTTAAAGAAATTTCTAGAGCTATTGATTTTATACTAGATTATCAAAAACAAAATGAAATCTTACTTGAATATATTGCTAATGAGAGTTTAAAAGAAAAGAATAAAGAACTCCATAGTTTTCTAATATACTTATTCGCTAAAAATATTCGAAAAGAAGATAAGTTCGAGGTAAGTAACGCGGAAATTGATAAATATGTTTCAGGATTAAGTAAAGATTCTTATGTATATCTTTCCTCACTTATGCTTCAATATGAAAATTATCGAGACCTTGGAAATTATGATAAAGCTCAAAAATCACTTCTCAAGCTAATTGAAAATTATGAATATAAATCTGGTTTAGAATTAGATACAGAGATCATTGAAAATACCTTACAATCTTCTGAAAGTATTGCAAAAAATTCTGAACTGAGAGAAAATTTTAAATTAGCTTTAGAAAATTATGAAAAAATAAATCTTTTCCTTTCGGCATCTATTGAAAAAAAATTACCATTGCAGGGTGTATATGACCAATATGCAACATATTATCATAGGAAAATGATAGAAACATCCCTTAACCTTTCACAGGGAAAAATAGATTCAAAATTAAAATCATTATTGAGTGATGCAAATATTCTCACTGGAAGTAAAATTAATTTACTGGGTACTACAACTAAAACTCTCTCTTCTTTATTAAATTTTAAGATAATAAAATATTTTATAGATTTTAAGGACTTAAATTTAATCAAAACATATAACAGCGATGCCTTTGAAATACCTGAAAATTTTTATATAAAAAGAAAAGAATCTGCTTTAAAATCTATGGATCTAGGTGCAATATATGGATACTCTTATCTATTGATATCTAGAGCTGTTTTACGGGAATCCATTTACTTAGAAAAACAATCCCTCACTGAATCTAGAAAGAGAGATATTTTAGAAGAGCTAAAAGAAGCAGAATTAAACTTACAGTGGATAATCTATGCAAATCCTAATTATAGTGAGGCTTATTTACTTTTAGGATGGCTATACCAATATATTGATATTAGAAAGAGAAGTTTTCTAGAAGGAGAAGATAAGAGAGAGGAAGAAGTTTTTGAATCACTATATACCAAATATTTTCCCTTAAAATATTTGGAAGAAAATGTGGAACTTTACAAACAAATTATTGAATTTACTGGAAAATCAAATAACCATAAACTTTTTTCAGATCTCCATTTAAATTTGGGTAATACTTATTTTTTACTCAATGATTATGAAAATGCAGTCAAAGAATATTCAATAGTTGAAATGAGTTCTAAGCATATAATTCCAAATGTTCAATTTCAAAATTATAAACAAAAAACAATTTACTTATATAACTTTGCTAGAGCTAATATTTATGCGGGAAAAATAGAAAAATCTATCCCTTATCTAGAAGATACTATATCTATTTATTATAAAGAAGAATATTATCCTTTGGTGGCTAAGATAGGAGTTAAAAAAGAGGATGAAAAATTAAACGAAGAATTACTCGGAACCAGAAAGAAATTATCACTATTGAATTCACTTCTCGGTCTTGCGGAAATGGAGTTAGATAACTATAACAAAGCAATTTTTAATTTCACAACAGCACTTTCAATGAATGGAGATTCAAAATATATCAATGATATTGGTTTGTACAATTCGTTAGCATTGTGTTACCAAAAAATTGGTGATTACAATAAATCAGAAGATGCATTAAAAAAATCAGATTTAGTTTTTGTAAAGAAACAAAATAAATTAAAAAAGATCCTTAATTATTCAATTTGGGATACACTTTTCCCGGAAAATTTAAGGGTAATTGGTGAAGGTAGGTTTCCCGGGGAAATGCCAGATGAATTTTCAAATCTTCTTGGACAGGGAATTCGAATACAGAATAGTATAGACAATAATGAATTTTCAAATACTTCAGAGTTAATACAAAAAAGATATGACTTTTTAAAAGAAAACTCCCTAGAAAAAAATACAGCCGGTCGCAAGATTATGGAAAAAAGTATTTTGAGTTTAGCATACATTGAGTTTCAAAAAGGAAATTTCATCAAAGCATCTGATTTGTACACAAAAGATTATAAAGAAAAAGCAAACACCTCAATGATAGAAGCATTTAATTCTTATCTTAGATCAGATATTGCTTTATTTTCTCATATAGAAGAAAATACCGAACCCAAAGAAAAATTATTTGAAGAATTAAAATTGAATATAAAATTTTTAAATCTATTCAAGAAAGAAAGATTAGAAGAGTGTTTTAAAAAATTTCCAGATACTAATAAGGAAACAAATTATTGCGAGATAGATTTTTATAAAAATTATCCCGATCATGAGATTTCTGTTGCTAATAATTATTTTTATTTGGGAGAAATGTATTTCAGTCAAAATAAGTTTGAAGAATCTTCTCATTATTTTGGATTAACTATATCAAAATCTACTAAACCCGGAAATATTCCTACATCAGAAATTGGACTAATATCTGATCCATATACAATGAAACAAAGATGCAGACTAAAAATCACTGCCGCAATTTCTCACTTAAGAATTAAAGAAAGTAAGAAATTTATGGAGCTATTAAAGGATGCAGAATATATTGCAGACGAGTTTCAATTATTTAAAGAATCCTTAATTATTCAATATTTAATGGCAGAATATTATTATACTATTGGTAAAAATAAGAATGACTATTTAACATCTCTAGAGTATATAAAAAAAATTGAATCAATTTTCAAAGCTAATCATGGTTTATTTTATTCAATTGATAAACCTTTCTTTATAAATTTATATACATTAAGAAATTATAATTATTTAAAATTAAAAAATATTGAAGAATTAAGAATTACTAATGAAAAACTCTTTAGTTCAATTTTATATAAAGAACTTTTAACTAATGAATTTAAATTCCAAAATGAAAATTTATACATAAAACTTAATGATTTACAATTAGCAATAAAAGAAGATAATGAATTAAATGAAAAATTAGAGCTTACCCTACTCGCAAAAAAAGATAGCAAATCTCTATTACAACAAAAAGCATCAAATAATATTCTAATTAACGATTCATTCAACAAAGTAACTTCATTGATTCCTAAATCAATGGATATAAAATCATGGATGGAAATTGTAAATCCGAAATCAATAAGTTTGGAAAAAGATACCTGTTTACTAGAAATTTACTCTAATAAAGAAAATATAATTTTAAGTATCACATCTTATCCAAATATAAAAAAATTATTAGTAACAAATTTATCTGATTTACCAACTGATATAGAATCCGTACTCTCAGAATTTTCCAATCTAAAGAAAATAGTATATCTTCCTTCTTCAGATTCTTTCCAAATAAATCTATCCCTTTTGAAATATAAAGATAAAACTATTTCTGATTTTTTTGAAGTTAGGCATATTTTTAAACTAAGTCAATTTACTAGAGAAACTGGATTCGATTTTTCAAGATTAAAAAGAGTAAGTAGTGTTACAAATGACAAAAATAAACCTATAGAATTAAAAACCTCAGATTCAATTGTAAAAAAAATTAATATTCGTTCTTTTTTTTCCAATGAATTAAAAAATTATTTATCTGACACTGATATTTTAGTTGGTTCTCTTGATTTTAATAATAAGAAAATGTTTTTAGGGGAAAAAAGAGACGGATTTATTAACATAAAAGAAGTGGTTGAAAATCAATGGAATATCCCCTTGTTAATTGTAAATAATTATGAAAAAAGTGAAATTAACTATTTTAAAACTGGATTTCTTTATGATATCTTAAACTTCTCGGGGGTTCAATCAGTCATTTTGCTCGAAGCTAACTCTTCTGTAATTGCAATAAAAGAAAAAATACTCTCCGATATGTCCAATTCAAATAGTACAATTCAAAAACAAAAAATTATATTGCTTGGGGAAAAGATAACACCCTATCCCGAAGATCAAAAAATTTATGAAGAAGAATTTTTAAAATTCACTAACTTGGGACGCAAAGAAGAGAGAAATAGAAACTACCTAGAATCAATAAAATATTATCTTCAGGCAAATTCTGTATTACCTGACAATAGATCCGATCTACAAATTGAGTCAGAAATAAACCTTAATCGTTTAAAAAAGAAATTATATCCTGATTTTGATTTCTTAAAGAATTATAAAGAAATCCTCGAAGTATTTTCGAATGTTCCTAAAGATAAAGAGGCTTTCTTATTCAATGCACTATTAACTTGTTATGAAGATTTAGGAAATACTAATTGTAAATATTTTTATGATGAATATAAAAAATTAGATAATATTAGCGAATCAAATTCCTATATTATAGAATATTACAATGCTATATTTGAAGGAAATATTAAATATATAAATGAAAATAGAGCAAAATTTAATTCTGCTCTTAATTATAAAGATATGTACCTGCATTACTTAAATTTATCTAACTTATATTCAAATTTAACCTTATGGAACTTAGCCCTCGAGGAAATAAATTTAGCCTTGGAAAAATCAGGATCAAATATTGAGACTGAGATTGCCAACTCTATAAAATCTGATATATATTATGAATATTTTTTTATAAATGGAATTGATATCAATTTAGATAATAAAGATAAAATAACTTTTTATGCTAAAAATAGATTTTGGGATAAGTACAATGAAAAATTAAATACCATGTTTTTAAAAGAACCGGATAGTTTTAAACGGGAATATCTAAAAAGAATTTATAAGTCATACGAGCTCATGGAAAATTCTCCAGATTTTCAACCTATCTCGCTTAGTCCCATTTACTTAAAAACTGGAGAACCTTCCTTATCTTTACTAAGAGATACAGATCGAGTTTTCTTATTTTATCTTTTGGTAAACTCTCTCCCCTTTCAAAAGGGAGATGAGCTAAACAATCAATTTGATTTACTTTTACAAACTGAAAAAACACTAAAAAATAATAATAAATCTTTATGGCTAGAAGTACAATGGGCACTGGCTTTGTATTCAAGAGGAGATATTCAATCAGCTAATTATTATTTTTTAAAATTCACAGATGACTACAAAGAAAACTTTAGAGAACCGGCCCTAAATAATATGTATTTATTGTTGAAATATAAATTATCTAAAGTACAAAAGGATATAGATTTTTCTTCTGATGAAAAAACTTATTTGCAAAACTCTTTCAAGGAATGGTTTACCTATTACGAATCTGTAGAAACTATCAATTCGGTAGATCAATTTTATTCTATTCTTAATTCTCTCATACAATCTAAGAAAAATCAAAAATTAGATTTGTACAATAAACGTGAATTAAATGATTTTTTAACATTTCTTATGATGGAAGCAGAAAATAAGAAATATTATGATGTAATACTCAATCTAACATATTATAGAGAAGTAATTAATTCTATTAATGATAAAATTTATGAATCTCCAAAATTCTCAGATATTCCTTTATTGAATAAATCTATCACTAAATTACTTTCTCAAAAAATTCCTGAAAATCAATCACTTATAGCATTATCAGATATTGGAATTAAAACATATAAAATTTATATCGAGAAAAACAAAATCTCAGGAGAAGAAATTTTTTCTGACAATAGAATTCAAAAAAACTTACTGCTCGAATATCTAAACTCCATTAAGGATTACGGAGAATCAATATTACAGCAAAAATATATTGAAGAAATATACAGAGAAAAATTAAATTTAGAAAAAAATAAAACAACTTATTTGTATTTTCCATCGTATCATTTTAAAGTTTATTTACATCCCAACGAATATGATAAATTTTATTACATACTATCTCTTGAGGAAATTACAAAAAGAGAACCATCTAATACTCACAAAAAATTCAATCCACCCTACTCTTTTGATGTATTGGGTAATACCAACTCACAAAAAGAAAAAGCTCTTTTTGACTTAATTGATATGGAAAAGAAATTACTTCCATCTACAAAGAAGGGAAAAGAATTACATATCTCCAATGAGAATCTTGTCTTAAAAAATAATAAATCTATAGAATTTAATGAAGAATCAATTCGAAATCTTAAAGCAATTAAAACTAAAAAATCTGCTTGGTACTACACTGGATCAAGATTGGGTCAATCCTCCATAAAGAATGATGATTTCTCCCATTCTCTTTTATACATTGATAAAATAAAAGAAGGTGTTGGGATCGTATCTTCAGGAGTACAAAATGATATGAATACTTCCTATTTTTTAAAAGAATTTCTAAAGGTAAATGGTGCTGATAGTTTCTTTGAAAGGTACACAGATGCTATGAAAAATTTAAAATTAAGATTTAATGAAGATAAATATTGGATAGGATACAAATCTTATACGAATGTATTTCTAAATTAATTATTTTTTAGTTTGTTCTGAAAAATTTAGTTTTCTAAGATGCGGAGAAAAATAAGATGTAATACTAACAACCAATAATGTCATACATCCTCCAAATACTACGGAGGGTATCGTTCCCATAAATTTCGCAGATATACCTGATTCAAAAGCACCTAACTCATTTGAAGATCCAATAAATATACTATTTACTGCTGCAACCCTACCCCGCATCTCATCGGGTGTAAATAGCTGAATAATAGTAGAACGAACGATTACACTCACACTATCAAAAACTCCACTTAAAAATAAAAAAAATAAGGATAAATAAAAATTCGTAGAATTTGCAAAACAAATAATCGTAATACCAAATCCAAAAACACTAAATAATAATGATTTACCTGCATTTTCCCGAGGGGGGAAATGTGCCAAAAATAAAGCCATTACAGCGGCTCCCACACTCGGTGCCGCTCTAAGAATTCCTAAACCTTCGGGTCCTACCATTAAAATATCTGATGCAAAAATAGGCAAAAGGGCAACTGCCCCTCCAAAAAGTACAGCGAACATATCTAAACTTAAGGCACTCAATACAATATTATTTTTAAATACAAACTTAAATCCAACGGAAAGACTTTCCAATAAGGATTCTGAATTTTTCTTTTCAGGAATTGGTTTGGGCTTAACATAAAAGAAGAATAATACTGCTAAAAACATCAATCCAACATCCAAAGTATATGCTAGAACTGGCCCATTTATGTGGTACAATAATCCACCCAAAAAAGGTCCGGATACAGAGGCTATTTGCCAACCACTGCTATTCCAAGCACTCGAACTATGATACAACTCCCGGGGCACCAACTGTGCCATAAGAGAGCTCATAGAGGCTCCTAAAAATCCTCTGGCTATTCCACTAATAAATATTATAATATAAAATGGATATGTCGGATGTTCTAAATTTTGTAATTGTCCTAAACTTAAAATCAATAAACTTAGAGAGCACAAAAACAACATAAAAAAAGTGTAGAGTACAATCGTTCTTCTGCTTATTTTGTCTGCAAGATGACCCGCAAATAAGGCTACAAAAGTTGCCGGTATTACTTCTGCCAAACCTATCAAACCCAAGGAAAGTGGATCCGAAGTTAATTCATAAATCTGCCAGCCAACAATTACAGCTTGAATTTGAGTTCCCACTACTCCAAAAAATCTTCCCAATAAAAAGTTTCTAAAATCAGAAATTCTTAGAACTGTATAGGTATCACTCTTAGACATTAATCCGGATTAGCCTTAAATCCACCTTGTTTTTTTCCTATTTCATCATCGGAAATCTTCATTTCTTTCTGTAAAAAGTCCCTAAAATCAATGGTTTTCACATGATCTCTATCACCATCACAGGGGGGCTCCCCATTATATGATTTTGTAACACCATTCTCGGTTATAGGAGATAAATGCCAGTTGGATACAGTAGGACATATTCCAGGTTTAGGGGAAAGTCCGTTGTATGAGCAGGTTCCCCCACCTAATACACCCCCGGGGACGGGATCCTGCCCCTGGGCATTTTTAAATTCGGGGTATTCCTTACCTTCATACCATCTTCTATAGATTTTTCCCCATATAGGAGCGGCTATAAGTGCAGCTGTCATACCTCGACCAAGAGATATTGAATTCTTGTCGTACCCTATCCAAACTACACTTGTAATTTTGGGATCAAATCCACAAAACCATGCATTTGTATATGAGCTAGTAGAACCGGTCTTCCCACCGGCTCTTCCATGATAATCTGCGAAATCTTTACCATGTAATGCATTAGAGGGAGTCCCATTATCGGCAACATTTTCTAGCATTTTTCGCATAATAAATGCTGTGGATTCCGGTATTACCTGAATGGTTCCATTGTCAGCTTTTTCAGCTAATTGTCTTCTAATTTCTTTTTCTTTATCGTAGATTTTCATTCCACTTTGATCTATTACATATCTTAAGGTAAAAGGTATTACATCTCTTCCCTTATTCGCAAACATAGAGTATCCTAAAGCCATCTCATAAGGTGTTAATTCAGCAACTCCGAGAGCTAATGTTGGATCACTCACAAATCTACTTTTATTAACCTTCATGAGTTTCGATGCGAAATCTATAATTGCTTCCCCACCAACTCTAAAAAATGCCTGTACGGATACAATATTTAACGACAATGCCAATGCTCTCGAAGCAGGAACCATTCCTAAATATTGCCCTGTGATACCTTCAGGAGCCCAACTCTGTCCCTCATCGGAAATGCTTGTGATAGGAGCATCCATTAGTCCGGTACCCGTTCCAATTGCCCTCTCGTGAATTGCTGCACCATATACAAATGGCTTGAATGCAGAACCTGTTTGCCTTCTTGCACTCATTGCTCTATTAAATTGATTCTTGGGTGTAAATTTAGTACCACCTACCATTGTCTGTATATACCCCGTTGCGGGTTCAATGCTAACAAAAGCACCTTCAACGTGTAAATTCTTTGAAAATACAGCACTTCTTTTTCTAAATTCATGTATTGCAGAGGCTTCATTGTTTACAGGTGTCATTAGACTCAATAACTCTAAGGACTCTATTAATTGATCCTCTAAGCCTATTCTAAAATTTGCTTTTTCATCAAATCTAGAAATTTCGGGTACTGCAACAGGAAAAATTGAACCCAATGTAGAGTAAAGTGATACCAACGAAGTATCAGCTCCACCTTTGTAAGACAAACTTGCCCCAAAAGAAGTTTTGTCATACTTTACCAAAGCACTCATTAACTCATCCTCAGCAATTTCCTGTTTTATAATATCGAGAGTTGTATAAACTTTCAATCCCCCCGTATAAACAATTTCTTCTCCGAGTTCTTTGATTAACTGCTTTCTAATATGTTCGGTAAAATAAGGAGCCCTATCTAATTTGGTTCCCCAGGTTGAACTTGAAGGAGACTTTGTTATCACTACCGGCCAATACTTTTCCCAAAAATCATCATGTATTTTTACAATTTTGTCTTTTGGTAAATATCCGTTTTCTGCCATCAATCGTAGTATAATTTTATGAGCATTCTTTGCCTGTAGAGAATTTTTAAAGGGAGAGTACTGTACGGGAGCTTTGGGTAATCTGGCTAGCATTGCCCCTTCTGCAATATCTAAATCCCTAACATCTTTTGAAAAGTAGACATTTGCCGCTGAACTTAAACCTGTTGTTCCATGACCTAAGTACACTAAATTAAAATAAATTTCAAGAATCTCTTCCTTGGAGTACTCCTGTTCAATTTGGAGGGTCAAAAGAGCTTCAATAAACTTTCTGGCAAAACTTTTCTTAGTATCACGCAAGATAGTTTTGGAAAGTTGTTGGGTGATAGTTGAGCCACCCTGTTTTATTTTTAAATGAGTTAAATTGACCCATGCCGCCCGTATGATTGCAAGAAAATCAATTCCAAAATGGTTATAAAAATTTGTATCCTCAACTGATAAAAATGCATTTACTACATGAGGAGGAATATCCTGATATCGGAGTAATTCCTGCCTATGTCTGTATAACTCCGCAAAGGGAATACCGTTTATATCATATAATCTTGTAGGTGTTGTGGGTTGGTAAGAGGTGAGTAAATTTAATTGTTCTCCTCTCTTTACTTCAGATAAGATATAACCAAAAAATAAACCTGCTAATACTGAAACTACCAAAAATAAGATTCCACTCCGGTAGCCCCGTGTGGAATTCATAGATCAATAACCATTCCTTCTCTCGCCAATATTAATTCTAAGGGTGCTCCCCCCAGATGGCGCTTGTGCTCAATGGCTTCTTCTAAAATATCAAAAACTTTTTTATCGTTATACGCTGGTTCATGATGGGTTAATATAAGAGTCTTTATTCCCCAAATTGTAGCACAGTTTACAGCCATGGTATATGATGTATGACCCCAATCAAATTTAGCAAATGACTCGTCAAGTGTATATTGGGAATCTAGAACCAATACATCCGCTCCCCCAAAAAATGGTGTCATACCCCGAATCAAATCTAAATCATCACCTGTAAATTCTGCATCGGTAGCAAAGATAAATTTTTTACCTTTTTCTTCAAATTTATATGCATAGGAACCTCCCGGATGCTTAAGGGGATGAAAGGATATTTTCATTCCACTTTCATATTCCACCACTTGACCTTTTTCTAAATGATGAAATTTTTTGGTGGATGCTGTTGCTAAAAAAGGCATCGGGAAAAACTCTTTTACCTGTTGGTTGATAAGTCGGGTCTCCAAATCAGGATAGGGAGATCTAAAATTTACTTGATTTCCGGGAACATAGAGAGGTTTAAAAAAAGGAATTCCCTGGATATGATCCCAATGGGTGTGAGTTATGAAAAACTCTAAAGTTCCCTTCCCTTTACCGAATTCGGTTCGAATCAGCTCGTCTCCGGCTAACCTTCCTCCGGTACCACAATCAACTAGATATACCTTTCCAGTATCATCTGTGACGGAAATACAGGTTGTGTCACCGCCTGCGGTATATTTTAAATGGCCTGGTAATGTTTCTAAAAATCTCGGAATTTGATCTCTCGAGGTGATATGATTATCTACACACCTTTCTATAATCTCGGTGATTTTTTCTGTATAGGCTTGGTTGTTTAGTGGGGCTGCGATTGAGCCCCGAACTCCAAATAACTTTATCTTCACAATGTTCCGACTTTAATTTATTATTGCTTTACTTACACCAATTTAAATTCTATTTTACTTTTTACAAGTAGTATATATTTTTTACCTATGGCGTCTATGGGAAATAATTATCAATACCAAATAAGATTCGGTCCTTCCTTTTCAGGAATCGTAAAACTCCTGGTTATCATCAATTCAGTTGTATTCCTTTTACAATTCGTATTTGGAAAAATGGGAATTCCTTTTGATTATATTTTTTCACTAACTTCCGAATTAGTCATTCAAAAATTTTATATTCATCAGCTCATAACTTACTCCTTTTTGCATGGAAACTTTATGCATATTCTCTTCAATATGCTAACTTTATGGATGTTTGGAAGTGAGCTGGAGGCTTACTGGGGGAGAAAAAATTTCCTTTATTTTTTCTTGTTTTGTTCCTTTTTTGGAGGTCTAGTAACTCTCATAGCACATTCCTTAGGATTTGATCAGGGAAGAGTGTTGGGAGCAAGTGGTGGAATTTTTGGGGTTATGGTTGCTTATGCCCTCATCTGGCCGAATAGGGAAGTATTATTTATGTTAATTTTCCCCATAAAAATAAAATATATTGTATTTTTAATCATGATTCCTATGACAATTTTTTACCAGGAGGGTAATATTGCGCATATGGCACATTTAGGAGGTGCGATAGGGGGATTTACTTATTTCTACTTAAATCGAAAATTTCGCTTTGAGTTTGATGGGATACTTGACTTAGATGATTATTTACGTCGAAAAAAATTCAAAAAATACCAGGAAGAGATGGATAGCAGACTGAGTGCAAAAGACCGAGTTGATGAGCTTCTAGAAAAAATATCCAAACATGGTTACAATTCTTTAAACAATAAAGAAAAACAATTTTTAAATGAAGCATCCACAAAGTACTACAGCGATTAAGAGATTACAAATGATATCTGAAAATGCATTAAAATTAATTATAGATTTTGAAGTTGGTGGCGGAGAAACCTATTACAATAAAAAAGCTAAATTTCCTATTTGGCCCGGGGGAGCAAGTGGGATCACTATTGGGATTGGTGTTGATTTGGGACATATTAAAAAAAATGATTTTGACTCTATAATTGCTGAGTACTACACTGAAAATGAATCTATAAATTTATCTAAATGTATTGGTATTACAGGAAAAGTTGGCTCACCCGACTCCGAAAAACAAATGAAATCACTTTTGGAGACTGTTAAAACATGCGAGTTGGACTATCAAAGTGCAATTGAAATCCATGAAAGTTTTACAATTCCTTTGTACTACGAAAGAACAAAAAAAACATTTAAAGGACTAGATTCCTTACCCGATGACGCCAAGGGAGCTATTGTTTCACTGGTGTTTAATAGGGGGACAAAATTGGATGGACCTAAGAGAACCCATATGGCTAAAATTGCTGAATTAGTTTCTAATTTTGATAAGACAAAAGATACTACCCTACTCTCAGAAATTGCAGATACTTTTATAGATATGGCTGAGATATGGAAGGGGGAAAAAATTTATGAGGGTATAAAAAGGAGAAGATTAGCAGAGGCTAACCTTGTATCAAATTCTATAGCTTAGTTATAGTTTGTTTAGTACTTCCTTTTCAAACTTTTCCAAAAATTCGGAATTTGAGACATTGAGTCTGTGGAATGCTTCCTGTGAAAATAAAATAATATTTCCCTGTGCGGTAGCACAAAGTTCATTGGACTGATTATAGATTTCAGAAATAGTAATAATTTCCCTATGTGATACTTCTTTTTCTATATATCCTTTTAAAAATACTGTAGTCCCAGCGATTACGGGTTTTTTAAAAGATACATTCATTGATTTTGTGAGAATATACTTTTTCTTTAAAGATATAGCTGTCCAGGCCATATTTTCATCCATGAGTGTAGCTAAAATTCCTCCGTGTGTAAGATTACTCCAACCACTAAATTCTTCTCGAATTGTAAATTTTGAAAATAAATTTATTCCATCGGAATGAAACACTAATTGAAATCCTTTAGGATTTCCTTTTCCACAGGCAAAACATGTACTGTGGGGATCATTGGGAACGATTGGTAAAGATTCAAAATCATAATTCATTTTAGTATAGCCCTATCATAATCCTTTAGCACTGGATCATATCCCTTTAATTTTATTATATTAATGATTTCTTCCAAAGATCTCTTATCTTCCGTTTGAAATTGCTCGAGGGCTTTTACCCCCTGGTATCCACCGGGCTCTGTTTTTGATCCCGCAGACATTTGTGTAATACCCAAGCCAATTAAATGATCTCTAAGGTTGGGAGATTCCCTTGTAGATAAGACTATTCCTGAATCCCTAAAATGTAAGCGGAGAGCAGTTATATACCTAAAAAATTCTCTGTCTCTCACTTTAATGATTTCAGTAAAATCTCCCTCTGCCGGTCTCATTCTAGGTAAAGAAAATTGAATGAGAGATCTCCAATAATTTTTAATCAAATGTTCAGCATGTAATCCTAAAAAAAACATCTCACCCAAGGGATTAGCCAAACCCAGTAGTGCCCCTATTCCGATTTTTCGAAATCCCGCAATGCCACCTCTATCAGGAGCATTTAATCTATACTCCATATTTTTTTTAACACCACGAATGTGATACTTTTTATAAATATCTTTATTATAAGTTTCTTGATAAAGAGCCAATCCATCCGATCCACTCTCGATGATTTTTTGATAGTCTATACTTTCCATAGGATATATTTCTATTGAAACGGAGGAAAAATATTCACGTAAAATTGTAATAGAATTGCAGATATAATCCAAGGGAGTTTTTGAATAATCTTCTCCCGTTAAAATTAAAATATGTCTAAATCCTTTACCTGCTAATATTTCGGATTCTTTCTTGAGCTGTTTTTCATTTAATGTAATACGATTTATTTTATTTTCATAACTAAATCCACAATATAAGCAGGACGATCTGCATTCATTTGATAAATAAATTGGTGCATAGAGTTGAATTGTTTTTCCAAATCTCTCTAAGGTAATTTCTTTTGAAAGTTTTGCCATTTCTTCTAAATAAAAGTCTGCATTTGGGGACAAAAAAGCTAGATAATTAGAAAACTCTGTTTTTTTTAAAAATGCATTGTGTAATGCTATTTCTACTTCTGTTTTTGTAGTACCTAAAATTAATTCAACTGAATCATCGAAATTATACTTATTAAATTTATTTAAAAAAAAGTTTGGATTATCCTCTATTTTCTTCATCTAAAAAACCAGTGAGTGGGCTTGAAGCATTTCCTTTTAATGAATGCAAAGTGGAAACTGATCTTCCCCTATATAGAAATGAAATTCTACCTGCCATAACTGAGAGCTTAAAAGCTAGGGCTATTTTAACAGGATCATTAGCTATGGCAATGGCAGTATTAACAAGCACTGCATCTGCCCCCATTTCCATAGCTTCACTGGCATGGGATGGTTCTCCAAGGCCTGCATCAATTATCACAGGAATATTTGATTGTTGTATGATTATTTCTATATTTGCTTTTGTTTTTATACCTTGGTTTGAGCCAATGGGAGAGCCCAGTGGCATAACACAAACACAACCAACATCCTCTAGATGTTTGCAAAGCACGGGATCTGCATTTATGTATGGCATAACTTTGAATCCATCTTTGACCAATTCCTTTGCGGCTTTAAATGTCTCAATTGGATCCGGGAGAAGATATACAGGGTCAGGGGTCACTTCCAATTTAACCCATTCTCCTCCCCCTAGACTTCTAGCCAATTTCGCCAAACGTACTGCTTCTATGGAATCTCTAGCTCCACTTGTGTTTGGTAAAAGTAGTACCTTCTCTCTATCAATTTTTTCTAAGATATCATCTGAAAGTGAACTAAGGTCAACCCTTCGAAGGGCAACAGTGACAATTTCAGTTCCTGAAGATTCAATTGCAGCTTTCATAATAGAGGAAGAAGAAAATTTACCCGTTCCCACAAAAAGACGGGATTGAAATTCCCTTCCTCCCATCATTAAATTATCATTCTTAATCAAACTGCTTCCTGCATATGTTTAGCAAAATTTTTTGCTTCTTCCATTTTCAAAGAAATCACTTTGGATACTCCCGGCTCTTCGGATGTAACACCAAAAATCGTATTGGCTCTAGAAATTGTAGGAGGTGCATGTGTTACAACTATAAACTGACTTTTATCTTTAAACTTATCTAAAATTTGACAAAATCTTAATTTATTAACTTCATCTAAGGCGGCATCGATTTCATCCAAAAAGCAAAAGGGAGATGGTTTTACCATATAGATTGCAAAAAGAAGGGCGATCACAGTGAGTGATTTTTCTCCCCCCGAAAGTAACTTTAAATTTTGAACATGCTTACCTGGTGGTTCGGCTATAATTTCTATTCCAGAAGCCAAAAGATCATTCTTATCAGTCAATTCAATCATAGCTTTACCGCCATTAAAGAGAGTAGAGAATGTTTCCTGAAAATTTTCTCTAATGATATCAAAGGATTCTCTAAAGATTTTTTCTGATTCAGAATTAATACTTTTTAAAACACCTTCTATATCATTTTTACTTTTTTCTATATCTTCTTTTTGATTTTTATGATGTTCATAAACTTCTTTTATATTTTGATATTCTTCAATTGCCATAGGATTGATCGAGCCCAATAATTGTATCTCAGATTTTATTTCCCTTAGCTTGGTATCTTCTGCTTCCTGTTTTAAATTTAGGGAAGATCTTTCCTGATCTAACTCTTTATCTGTTATTGAATAATCGTTATATAACTCTTCACAAAACGAATCCAACTGTGTTTTTAATCCTGAAGATTTTCTTTCTAAATCAGAGATTAAAGGCAATAAACTTTTAAATTCTTCCTGATCTTTACCCGTATTAATTTTAATTTCTTGCATTTTTTGTAAAATTTCTTTTAATTCTGCTTTTTCCGACTCTAATATCTTTGAGATTTTTAAAAATTCATTGTAAGACGTTTCTATTTTTTCTTCTAAAGAAATTACTTCCTCTTCATATCCATTTTTTCTATGTTTTATATTTTCTATTGATTTTGATGAGGTATTAATTCTTGCATCAGTATCTGTTACAAAACGAAGAATACTTTTTAATTGTTCATTTAAATTTTCTTTTTTTGAGTTCATTTCAAGAATATACTTTTCAAGTTTAACAATCTCTTCTTTTGTTTCAGTATTACGAGAATATAATAATTCTATTTTCTTTGAATTTTCTCTGATTTTATTGCCTAAATCATCATTATTTTTAAGGGTGGATTCGATTTTACCATCAAGTGCTTCTTTTTGAAAAAGCATCCCATCCTTGTCAAAAAGAATGTCTCGAAAGATATCTTCCATTTCTATAAATGATTTTAAGGAATCGGAGTATTCATTTAAAGATGAAGCTGTTATTAACTCTAAATTATTATTTTCTATTGCTTTTAAATAATTTTCTATATTTTGTAGAAGATATGATCTTAATTCTAATCTTTTGTCTTCAGTATCTATGTACTCTTTTTTCTTATTTTCAATTTGATTAATAATAGTTAGTATTACTTCTTTTAGATCTTCTCTCAATTGAAAGTGGGTTCTATCATTTTGGAGAATTATATTTTCATTTTCCTGAGAGTCTTTTTTTAGATTTTCCAATTCCTGCTCTATATCAACTTTCCTTTCTGTTAAAATTGATATATTTTTTTCGGTATCTTCCATACCATTGAGAACCTGGTCTATGGACTCGTTTAGTTTTTGTTTTTCATTCTCATATATATCTTTCTTTTCTAAATCATTCCCTAATGATAAACTTTCATCTGATATTCTTTTATCAAATTCTAAAATAATACTTTTATTTTTTTCAATTTTTTCACGTAAGATCTCTTTTTGAGATAAAAAATCCAGTAATTTCCTATCAATTTCTGCAACCTTTCGTTCCATTTCATACTTCTTTTCTTCAAAAGATTCAAGTAAACGGGCATCTTCCCCCATTTTTTTCATGATCTCTTCATTTTTATAAGAAATCTCTTTTAGCTCAGTATCAACTTTTTTTTGTCGGTTCTTGAGACTTCTCCATTTCAGAAATCGTAAATTTTTATCTATTTCTGAGAGATCATTTTTCAATTGAAAATATTTTTTAGCTCTATTGGCCTGTTTTTCTTTGGTATCGAGTTCTCTTACCATCGTGGACATGATATCCTGAATACGTAGGAGATTTTGAGAAGTGTATTGCAGTTTTTTTTCCGTTTCCACCCGATCCTGTTTAAATCGAGAGATACCGGCAGCTTCATCAAATATAGCCCGTCGATCTTCCGGTTTAGAGTTTAGGATAGCCTCAACTTTTCCCTGTTCCATGATTGAGTAACTGGACTTTCCAACACCTGTATCCATTAGTAATTTTTCCACATCTTTGCGGAGGGAGCGGGAATTATTTATAAAATATTCATTTGTTAAATCGGGATACAAACGTCTGGTAATTTTTACAGTAGGAAAATCAATATGAAAAGTTTTATTTGAATTGTCTAATAAAATGGAAACTTCTGCGAAGCCCCCGGGTTCTCTAGATTCGGAGCCATGGAAAATAACATCGTCCATTTTCTCACCCCGTAACCCTTTGGCAGATTTTTCCCCCAAAACCCATCGAATTCCATCCACAATATTTGATTTTCCAGAACCATTGGGTCCCACTACTGCGGTGAAACCGGGATCGAAAATTAATTCAGTTTCATCCGCAAAGGTTTTAAAACCTACAATATTCATACTCTTCAAATACATTTTTTTCTTGTCCTAGGGATTCAAGTTTCGATAATTGAATTAAATCGAATTATGTCACTAAAAAATTCTTCTGAAGTGGAAAATCTTTATTCCAGAAAGCCCTACCTCCGCCTTTATAATTTGGAATCAAATCTTATTAACCAAACATTCCTAAAGGAGGCAAAAAATTCAGATGAATTTTTCTTGGAGTGGAATGGAAAAGCATTGGCTAGCGTAGTTTCCCCCAAAAAACAAGCGGAAAGACTTTATAATGAGAAAAAAATCAAAGATCATCATCTAGTTATTGTTTTAGGATGTGGAAATCCTCATATTTTAAATATAATCGACTCTAATATGAGAGATGGGCAAATTTTCCTCATAATAGATAAAAATATTGAAATTGTGTCTCCTTTATGGGATAAGTTTTTGTTTCCCCTTTTACAAAATGCAGGAAGACATCTATTTGCAGGCGATAACTCCTTAAGTTTATTGTATAATTATTTAGAATCCCTACCAATCGAAAGACTTACGGGAGTTCTATTTTTTAGAAATCAAAACGACATACAACTCCACAAAGAATTTTACGTTCAAATTGAAGAACGAATTTCTAAGTTATTTTCCTCTAAAATGAGTGATTTACTTACCAAGTTTGAGTTTGAACGAATTTGGGTTAAAAATACTATTGTAAGTATTTTGAGATACAGTGACTCTTTAACTAAAAGAATACCAATCAAAGAATTAGAAAATAAAATTACAGATATTCCCGGTATATTAGTTTCTGCCGGACCATCCCTGAGGTCTCAATGTGAGTTTATAAAAAGAAATCGGGATAAAATATTTTTATTATCTTGTGATACTTCTTTAAAGGTTCTCTTAAAATTTGGAATTATACCCGATGGAGTTATGACACTTGATGCACAAACCCATTCCTACTTTCATTTCATGGGAGAAGATTTTACAGAAATACCCTTATTTGCAGATATGGTTGTATCTCCACAGTTAATTAGATCTATGAAGTACAAATCCATAGTTCACAGTCAAACAGCAAAATTCCAAATTGATGCTTCTGGAAAACCAATTAGAGAAATAACCGCAGGTGGAGATTTAGTCAATGAATATATTGGAGATCAGGGAGATATTCAATCCGGAGGAAGTGTAGCCACAAGTGCTTTTGATGTACTACGATTTTTAGGAATAAAACAAATATTTTTGGTAGGTCAGGATCTAGCCTATACTGGAAGAGAGATACATTCAACAGGTACACATCATAATGAAAAATGGCTAACTCTGGTTTCGAGAAAAAATACACTCGAAAGAATAAATGAAGTAATCATCAGAAAAAGAAAAACAAAAATGATCCCTTCTGCAAATGGAAAAGAGGTTCTAACTGATTATGTATTAGATATTTATCGAAATTGGTTTGAAGAATCAATTTTAAATGTAAATATTGATGTAAAAAATATTTCCTCTAATGGAGCCGAAATAAGAAATATGCAAAATATAAGTATGGAATCTGCTGAAGAAGTTTTTAGAAATATTCCAATACACAATTACCCATGGAAATCTTTAGATCCTTGGAATAATAAAAAGAGAGAATTTTCAGATACAATGTATCTCAAAAAATTATTTATCGATGATTTAATAGAACTTGAGTACGAAATTCAAAAATTAATCACATCGGATTTAGAATCTGAAAAAGTTATAGAATTAATACAAAGTACAATAAAAAATAAATCATACTTAAAAGCAATGCTTAGAAAAACTGAAATATATTTACAACGCCATAAAAATAATCTAGATAAAACAAGAGAAAAGGAATTATTTGTTTCTTCAATTAAGAGAGAAATCAAATTTTTAAAAAAGGGAATCTCCACTGCTTAATTTTATATTTTATAAAAATATCTAAGTAAGATAGATCCTATAATTAAAAATATCCCAAAATAAATTAAATAATATGAATAAGTTATTTTTTCATTCCACACATCTAATCTTTTTTGTATTTCATTTAACCAATCTACTCTTGTTCCCCTAAAAAATATAAAAGAAGTTTTAACTGAATCTGGATATCTCAAATCCCCTTTTTCAGTATAAATACAAATATAGTCCTTATCATAAATATGCTTCTCTAATTGTGTGTTGGAATTTAAATTATTTATGTAATCATACTTATGATCTATAATGAAATCTTTCCCATAAAGCCCGAAGTAAATATAATTATTTTTACTTTTCATTAAAAATGGAATTGCAGAAGAATTTAATGAGATGACTCCATTCTTTTTTTTTATTTTTCCATTTAAAGATTTTTCTTCTATTTCCCCTTTTTCTTCTTGGTAATACGCTATTGTATTTGTTCCTGAATAGGCAGTTTTTAAAAGTGGTGCTCTTGCTTCGATTACGCCTTCTATAAAATTTTCCTCTGCAGATTGAACTGCGTTTTTAAAATCAATTATTTCAGATGCACAGTTTTTAAAATTAAATAATAGTATAACTCCCATAATCAAAGATAAAAATCCAACAGGAAATGAAAAATATCTGGATATTAAAAATGGGATATTATTTTTCAAATTTAATATTTTCTCTTAAAAATTAATTTTTTCTACAAACACTAATTCTAACATTTCTAAAAAAATTCCTAATAATATAAAAATATTTATATACCTATTCATAATTAATAATTAATTTTCTCATTTTAAAGGTATGAGAAACTCATAGGCTTTTCCGGGCTGAACTTCAAAATTATATTTTATTGTTCTAATCCAGGGGTTATGTAAAATTAATTCTTTATATGTAATACCATTTGATTTAGC
>CANGZW010000060.1 GCA_947458405.1 Leptospiraceae bacterium | reverse complement strand
GGTCTAGCTCACCTGAATTATCAAGTGAAAAAGCTGGCTTCCGCCTCGTCTTGCAACCATAGTTTTCTTAACAAAGCATTTCACCTCACCCCCAATCAAAAGTATAGTAGAAATTTTTTGAGTAGCCCCCTCTCCAAAATGAGGGCATTTTAGGGGGGATGTTTACGTCTAAATAATTATGTTTGTATTCATAGCCCTTAAGCCACTGGCACTATCCTATTCTTGCGAATCCTTAGGCATTGTTTCTGTTTTTAGCAATAAATCTAAGAAGGCCTTGTCAATCGAAAATTACTACTCCCATGAGAGTTCTTATAAGAAACTCTTTAAGAAGAATTAGATATCCATAAAAAGAACAAATTTGAAGTAATACGAAAATTTATTCCTTATATTTTACTTTTCAGTTACTTTTTCTATCCATTTGGATTCTATATATATTGTATTGTCTTGAGAGCTTCCCAATCGAATTCCATGTATCCTGATTTTATCATTGGGTCCTACTATTTCTTTTAGATTGGTGTACACTTTTAGATCTTCCTCTTTATAAGAATCAGGGAGACTTTCCATTTGGTTTTCCTTTTGACCTACAGGGAAGGAAACAGAAGTGGACTTACCTTTTTTCTCCTTCTCTTCAAAAAGATTCACCATGATTGTGTTGGATTGGAGGCTCATCGTTTCTTGTAGAGCAAGATACCCCTCAATAGAAATATTTTTACCAATAGAAAGACCTTTTTCTATAACAGGCTCATATTCTTGTGCTTGGATGGAGTCAAATGTAACAGGTGTTCCGGGCTCTAACTTTTCCTGTGTACAGAAAGCTATGTTTGAAATACTTAAGACTACTAAAAGTATAAGTAGTATTTTTTTCATTGAAATATCCTTTTTTTAGTATTATTTTAAATTAGTAACATTTTATATTACGTTGATTTTATATAAATTGGAGTACCGTGACTGATTTAGTCAAAATTTATTTCTTCTTTTAAAATTTCAATTTAATTCTTTAGTCTTATATAATAAGAAATATGAATTTATGGAAACTAATTTAATTACTTACTCTCTCTAATTTATTCCTTTTCAGATTATTCCTATCAAATCTAATGTAATTGTGAAAAAAATAATCATACTCGGTGGTGGTGTTTCTGGATTGATTTCGGCGGTTTTGCTTGCCAGAAGAATTGATTTTGAAGTTTTGTTGGTTGATAAAAATGAGTCATTCTTAAATGCACTTCGTCTACATCTTACTTTTCAGGAACCTTTGAAGAATTATCAAAAGAGCTTTTCTGATTTAGCAAATAAATTTAATTTTAAATTCTTACAAAAAGAAGTTCATATTACCAATGAAAATTTACTAAAGTGGGAGAGAGAATCAAGCGTTGACCAAATCAATGAAAGATTTGATTATCTTATCCTTTCCACAGGTGCTTCCCAAGTTTCTCCAGAGTCCATAGTATCAGCATCTCAAGACTCTGTAGTACTTGGTTTGAATGAGTTTATTACTGAAGGTTGGAAAGATAGCATCTACCAGCTTATCTCTGCTGAAAACATATCCTTTGTGGGTGGGGGAGCAAGTAGTGTTCAATTTATTTTTGAATTGTACTCCTACTTAGAAAAGTACAAACTAAAACCAAAAATCAATTTTTTTACTATGGAGGATCGAATCCTTTCTTCCTTACCAAATGTATTTCATGAATATATACATTCCAAGTTCAAATATAAAAATACATACTTCTATTCTCATCAAAAGATAAAAAGTATCACAAGAGATAGTATTTTAGTTGAATCTCTTCAAGCAAAAGACTCTAGAGAATTCCCCTCAGATATTACCTTTCTATTTCCGGGTGTAAGACCTTTCCCATTTCGATTGGAAACAAATGAATTTGGACAACTCATTCAGCCATCTCATGTATTTCAAACTATTTTTGCAGCTGGAGATTGTAGTTATTTTCATTCCAGTGGAGATAATTCCATGAGCGCCCAAATTGCCGTAAGAAAAGCAAGAACCATATCACAAAATATTATTAATCATTCAGAGAATCAATCCATGAAAATTTTTAACTATAAAGAATTGGGTTATTTCATAAGCATGGGTGGTTTGGATGGAATCGGGTGGATGCTTTTTCCCATGAATGTATTATTCGGACCTCCTGCATTTGTAGTAAAAGAACTGATTGAAAAACAATTGGAGTTTTTTGTAACAGGTCTGGATACTTATGTAGATTTTATGTAAATAATTCCCCTGAATCGCTTAATTAATTTCTCTTAAAAAAGATAAATTCAAGTGTAATAAATGTTTACTATAATTTTATTATGTATTAAAAAATATCTATAATTTTTTATTTTTTATATAAATTAAAAAAAATCCCCACTAAAAACATACCATTTCGAACTATATATAAATTAAAAATCAATTAAACTAATTAAAATCCTAAAATTAAATAAATATTTGACTTCTCTATTTATTAATTATCAATTAATAAATAGACTTATGAAACAAGATCATCACTCTCATAAAATATTCTTTCTTGCGATTGCTTTATCACTGGGAGCAACTGTTTCTTTAGGTATCACAAGATTTGCATATGGACTTTTACTCCCTCCTATGCGGGCTGACTTATCTTGGAGTTATACACTCTCGGGAGCTATGAGCACCATAAATGCTTTTGGTTATTTTTTGGGTGCTCTGGTTACTCCTAAAATAATGCAGAGATGGGGAGCAGTTCGTGTATTACTTTATGGCTCTCTTTTATCTTCTTTTTTTATGGGAATCACAGGTTTTTTTTTAGAATCGGAGACATTACTATTGCAAAGACTTTTAGCCGGTATTGGGAGTGCATTTATATTTGTTTCCGGGGGAGTTCTTTCGGCTAGATTAGGATCTATTTTACATGAAAAATCTGGTTTTATTGTTGGAATTTACTATGGAGGAACGGGTTGGGGTATTCTTCTTTCGGCAATAATAATTCCTATTGTATTACAAAATAAACAAAATGAAAATCATTCTTGGACTTATGCTTGGTGGACTTTAGCTCTTGTCTGTTTTATTTGTACTGCAATTATACTTAAACCAATGATAATGCTTCATGAAATGGGTTTAGACAAACATCCTCAAATCAATACTCATCAATCTTCTAAGTTTTCTGTTTATTCTATTTTACCCGCACTCTTGGGATATGCTTGTTTTGGAATTGGTTATATAGGATATATGACATTTGTAATACTACTTTTAAAAGAACAGGGAGTTGATAAAACTACAATTACAATCTTCTATTCCCTTCTAGGGATCTTTGTTGTCGCATCTGCATGGATATGGTCAAATTTACTAGAAAAAGCTAAAGCAGGAGGTGCAATAGCAATTTTGAATGGTTTATTGGGGTTAGCGGCAATTATTCCAGCATTGACTAATAATATTGTACTACTCTTTTTTTCAGGATGCTTATTTGGATCAGTATTTCTATCTGTTGTAGCATCAACTACAGCTTTTGTAAGACACAATCTTCCATCTGAGCAATGGACAAAAGGTATAAGTTTGTTTACTATTATCTTTGCCATCGGGCAAATTGTGGGCCCTACTGTTGTAGGTTTCATTGCAGATGGAAGTGGAGGCGTTGAAAAAGGACTTATATTTTCTTCTGTAGTTCTTTGGGTGGGAAGTATCTTTGCTTTAAAACAAAAGCAACTTTCTTTATAATAAAAGTAAAATTTGAGTTATTCTTGCAAATTTTAGCGAATAAATTAAATTCAGAGTATGAAGATAAATTCATTATCCTTAGAAACCCTTCCTGAAAATCTAAAGCAAAAGAACTATTCTAAAGAAACAATTCCTAAATTCACATTTCCTTTTATACATCCTCAGGCAGTCGCTTTTGGAATGATTGAATTTGGAGAATCTGTATCTCTTTGGCCTGGATGTGTACTACGTTCAGATATGAATACAATTAAACTTGGGAACTATGTAAATATTCAGGATAATTGTACTTTACATACAGATTCTCGTTCTCCACTTTCCATAGGGGATTATACTTTGGTTGGTCATAATGCAGTACTACATGGTTGTAAAATAGGAAAAGGAGTTTTGATAGGAATTGGATCAGTAATACTAGATAATGCAATAATTGGAGATGGAGCTCAGATCACTGCGGGGTGTCTAATCAGAGGTGGCAAAAAAATTCCTCCGGGTTCACTAGTAGTCTCTAGCAAAGGTGAGATTAAAATTTATGAAAATAAATCAAAATCTGAATTTACCATTGCAGGATGTATTGAATATGCACATCTTTCTATAAGATATTTACATGGAGTTTTCGAGCCATTCACAGAAAAAGAGGAGGCTTTATTTCTTTCACAAGCTATAGAAATAAAGAAAGAATTATTAATTTAAATTTAATTATTTTTATAATAATATATTAGAATACCCTAATGAATAAATATAATCTCATTTACAATTTTCTTCAAATAAATAAAATGATTATATTTCAATTTTTTTCCATAATTTCAATATTATAATAAAATGTTTATTAATTTCGTACTACAAGAATTTTTTGTTTAAAAATGACTTTTTTTATTGACAAATATAAAATTAATTTTATTTTCTATAAGCAATGTTTCGAAAAAAAATTGATAAAACTCACGATAAAATTTCAATATCTCTTAAAAATTGGTATCCTGAATCAACATTCTTTACACCGTTCATTGTCTATTCTGTAGTTTTGATTTCAAAATTCATAATGCAGATTTTGAATAGTGTAAAAATCTTTCATCAAGAAGAGTTGCTAAATTTGCATGAACGAGAAAATAGAGGACTTATCACGTTTTCTAATCATAATTGCTTATTTGATGATCCCTTCTTAATTGCCTGTCTCGGAAAGGTTGATATTGTAAGTAAACGATATATTGCGGCAGATGCTCAAAATTTCTTTTCAAGAAAGCATACTGGGTTCTTTTTCAGTCAGGGAAGGTGCGTGCCTATCGTACGGGGTGCAGGTATACAACAACCTGGATTTGATTTTCTCAAAAAAGTTCTCTCGGAAGGCGGATGGGTTCATATTTTTCCCGAAGGCACAAGAAACCGCAAACCAGAAGAAGGCATTCAATCTAATTTTACTCATGGCATGGCACATTTAATTTTAAGTTCAAAACCAATTGTATTACCATTTTGTCATTTTGGAATGGAAAAAGTTCTCCCTGTAGGCGGAAGAATACCCCGAATAGGAAATAAAATAAAAGTCGTTTTTGGTAAAAAAGTTGATTTAAGTGATACAGGTTTAAAAGAAATTTTTGGTGAATCATGCTTAGAACCATCCAATAATAGAGATATGATTAAAAAAATCTCAGATTGGTCTTACACTGTCTTAAAATCCCTCGAAGATACTGAAAAAAATAAAGTTTAATTATATATTTTTATTAATTATCCTAGAAAAATCTTTGGCAAAATAAGTAGCAATAATATCCGCTCCTGCCCTTTTTATAGATGTGAGAGATTCCAAAATAGCTAACTCTTCGTTTACCCATCCCATTTTCGCAGAAGCCTTAATCATAGAATATTCTCCACTCACCTGATAAGCCGCAACAGGGACATTTACCGCATTTTTAACTTCCCTGATAATATCTAAATAGTACCCCGCAGGTTTAACCATCACGATATCAGCCCCCTCCTCTATGTCTAAAAGCGTTTCTTTGATAGCTTCCACTCTATTTCTGTAATCCATCTGGTATGTTTTTTTATCCCCGAATCCGGGGGCAGAATCCAAGGCAGATCGAAAAGGTTCATAAAAACAAGAAGCATATTTAGCACTGTATGACATAATTCCTGTCTTAGTAAATCTATTTTTTTCTAATGCAACTCGTATGGCAGAAATTCTTCCATCCATCATATCCGATGGTGCAACAAAATCCGCTCCCTTACTTGCATGTAGTACACTCATTTTTGCTAGTATCTCAACTGTCTTGTCATTTAAAATTTCTCCGTCCTTGACTAATCCATCATGCCCATCGGGAGAAAATGGATCTAGGGCAATGTCTGTCATAACAGTAATTTCAGGAAATCTCTTTTTAATATTAAAGATAGCTCTCGCCATGAGTCCATTTTCATTCAAAGCTTCGGAACAAAGATTATCCTTTTTAGAATCTTCTACCTTTGTGAAAAGAAGAACGGTATTCAAATTTAATGTAAGAAGGTTTTCTATTTCCCCATAGACATTTTCCAATCCATATCGAAAAATCCCAGGCATAGATGAAATTTCAGTCTTTTCTGTTCCCTCTGACACAAACAGAGGAAGAATAAGTTGTGCTGGGGAAATAGTAGTTTCTGCTATCATTTCCCGAATAATTTCTGTTTTTCTGAGAGTTCGATATCTTTTATTCATAAGAATTTATTCTTATTTTTTTTTAATTCGTAGATAAAAAAAGTCATTTTTTTTATAGCCCGCCATTTTAATGGCAATTAGAATTTTGAATTTTTTTAAATACAAATATGTGGGCAAGTCTAATCATTTTCCATAGCAATAATTTTAATAGATTCAAGGGATCTGTAGAAGGTCTTGTGGATTGGCATACCTGTATGCGATCAGTCTATATCGGGGATAATAGACTAACTCCAATGTCAGCTTATTATTCACTATCAGATTATGAAGTTTTTACAGGTTACAAAGCATATTCAGTCCTCTTAGAAATTGTCTCTGGAATACGTTCAAAATTATTTGGAGAATCAGAGATACAATTTCAATTCAATGAAAGATTTTCAAAAGAAAATCTCTTATATTCTCCTTTGACAGAATCTATATTAAAATTAAAAAATCATATTTTGGAACATGTAAAACAAATAAGATCTGAATATATAAAAGGGAAAGGTAGACTAACCTATGGTGGAATAGCAGATTCCTTGCTTCCAGGAAACATAAATTTAGCTATTTTGGGAACAGGTCAATTAGCTGAATCTATGATAGTTCATTTATTAAAAAAAAATAGAAAACTTACTATTGTAGGACGTAATACTGAAAGACTTAATTTTTTTAGAAAAAAATTCAATATTTTAACATTAAACTATAGTAATTTTCAGCCCAGCTTTCATTCAATCATAATTGCAAATCCTTATTTACCTGAAAATTTAATTCCACAGCTTACAGAAAATTCCATAATATTAGATTTTAGGGCAGATGAAATTATTAAAAATGATTTACTTTCGAATAAGATATTATATTTCTCATTTCAAAATATTTTGAATAAAATACAGGCAACCAAAGAAAATGAAGAGATTTTAAAATCCCAAATAATCAATCGTATTCTTGAGCTCACAGAAGAAAGAGAAAATGAAGTACTACAAAATCCAAATGGGTGGGAAGATATTAATTGGATGGCTTGATTCGTATTGGATCTAGAAAATCAATATTGGCAAGAATTCAGGCTTATTTAGTAGGCAGAGCACTTTCTCAAAATAATCCTGAACTAAAAATTTCCTATCATTTTAAAGAATCTAGTGGAGATAAAGATCTAAAAACCCCACTGTCAAAAATGCCTAAAAAAGGCGTATTTACAAGAGATTTACAAGAAGAACTCATAAATAATAAAATAGATTGTATTGTTCATTCATGGAAAGATTTAGACCTTGAAGAAAGAGAAGAAACTGAGGTCATTTCGGTACTACCAAGAGAAGACCAAAGAGATGTATTACTATTTAAATCTAATTTATATGAAATTCCTCCGAATAATTTAATTTTTTGCACATCCTCTCCACGTAGAGAATATAACTTATCCCAATTTTTTTTAACTCACTTACCTAAAAAATTAAGAGATATACCTATGGAATTTTATCCCATAAGAGGAAATATCGAAACAAGAATTCGAAATTTTTTAGAAGGAGAGTTTTCCGGGCTCATAATAGCTAAAGCGGCATTAGATAGATTATTAAAAATTGATTCTATTCCTGCTATCCCAGAGGATGAAAAACAAGAATTTTATTCTGTAGTAAATTTTATCAAAAGTTCTTTAAATAAGTGTCTTTTTAGTGTATTACCTCTTTCGAAAAACCCTAATGCTCCAGCACAAGGGGCATTAGCAGTAGAAATATTAAAATCAAATGAATCTGTAAAACAAATATTATTAAAAATACAAGATCAGCATACAAATAGTAATACATTAAAAGAAAGAAAAATACTTTCTAAATTTGGAGGTGGGTGTCATCAGAAAATTGGAGTTTCTATTCAAAATTTTTCATTTGGTGAGGTTTGCTTTTTAAGAGGTATCACAGATAAAGGTAATAAAATTAAATTAAATGACGTATTACCAGAAATTAATGAAATGTATATTGATAATATAAATAATAATTTAAAATCAAACGAAAATCTAAAGTATTCAAAAAACGAGATCTGGCCTCCTGGTGGAGTAATGGCCAGCCGAAAGAGAAATCAAATTTCAGTAAAAATTCCGGATAATAAAGATCTATTGGTAAGTAGGGGATATTCTTTACCCGAAAATATCTTCATAAATCCCAGAGAACAGTTAATATGGACAGCAGGGGTTAGCACATGGAAGGAGTTAGCGGATAGAAACCTCTGGGTACACGGATCATTTGATAGTTTGGGAGAATCTAGTCTTGAAGACTTACAATGCTTAATGGATAGATCACTTGATTTTATAAAATTAACACATTCCGAATCAAAAGAAGATACGTTTTTCCGTACTTTTTATACCTATAATATAGAAGATCCTGAAATACCTCCAAATTTTAATCCTGAAACTATAAAAGCTGTATTCTGGAGAAGCGGAAGTGAATTTGATTTTGTGACAAATAAATTTCCATTACTCAAAACATTACCTACATTTTGTGGACCTGGTTCAACATATAGACATCTTTCCGATGATCCAGTTATAAAAATTCATAATAAATTATATATTTACTTATCATTTAAAGATTGGTTAGTAAAACATACTTTATGAATTCTAAAGATTTATTCGAAAGAGCAAAAAAGGTTTCCCCCGGTGGAGTACACTCACCCGTAAGATCATTTTCGAGTGTAGGGGGAACTCCTGTTTTTTTCTCTCATGCAGATGGGGCTAAAATGTGGGATGTCGAAGGAAAAGACTATATTGATTTTTGTTTGAGCTTTGGACCACTCCTTTTTGGTCATCGCCACCCTGATATAGCTCGCGTAGTACATGATACAGCAGATCTTGCATGGACTTTTGGAGCCTGTGAGCCTTACTCCTTAGAATTAGCCGAATTTATTACTGAAAAAATCCCTTGGGTTGACAAAATTCGCTTTGTAAGTTCAGGAACAGAAGCTGTCATGAGTGCTGTTAGGGTTGCAAAAGCAGTTACCGGTAGAAAAAAAATACTCAAATTTGATGGTTGTTACCACGGTCATTTGGATTCTCTTCTTGTAAAGGCTGGATCTGGACTAGCTGGTGAAAGCTCGAGTGATTCAGCTGGAATTGGAGAAGATATCATTCGTAATACATTAGTAGTACCTTTAGATGATGAAAATCTATTAGAAAAAGTAATACGAACAGAGGGAGAAGATATTGCACTAGTAGCCATTGAGCCCCTTCCTGCTAATTATGGTCTTTTAATACAGAGAAAAGAATTTTTACAAAAAATTGTAAGTCTTACAAAAGCCTATAATATTCCATTGCTATTTGATGAAGTTATCAGCGGATTTCGAGTTGGTTTTGGAGGTATGGCGGGGGAATTAGGAATCGAACCTGATTTGGTGTGTTACGGTAAAATTATTGGAGGGGGTTTTCCCGTAGGAGCATATGCAGGTAAAGCAAAATTCATGGATTTTGTTTCTCCTCAGGGTCCTGTATATCAAGCGGGAACATTGAGTGGAAATCCATTCGGTATGAGAGCAGGACTTGCTGTTTTAAAAAAAGCATATACGGAAAATCCATATACTACCTTAGAAAATAGTAATCAATATTTTACACAAGAAATGATTGGTCTTTTAAATAAATATGCTTATTGGGATAATTTCGAATGGGAAGCAATAACTAAAGCCTCTTTATTCTGGATTAAACAGAAAACAGAAAAAGAAGTACGGGCTATTTCTTCTATACCCGAAGGTCACAAACAGAAATATGCCAGAATTTTTCATGCTATCTTAAAATTCGGAGTCTATCTGGCGCCCAGTGGATATGAAGTAGGATTTTTATCTACCGAACACACACATTCTATTTTAGGGGAAACTTTAAATAGAATTGAATCAGGTTTAAAACAAGAATTTTTGAAATGACTCCTAACACAATTAATTCATCTATAAAATTTGCCAATGAAAGATTTCAACTGGCAGTTTTAGGGAAAGCTCAGAATATTCCTCCCATCTGGTTTATGCGTCAGGCTGGAAGGTATCACTCTCATTATCGAAAATTAAAAGAAAAGTATAGTTTTTTAGAGCTGTGTAAAAATCCAGAGTTGGCGGCTGAAGTAGCCCTCGGTCCAATCAAAGAATTTGGATTTGATGTTTCTATTCTATTTTCAGATATTCTATTTCCTCTGGAGGCAATGGGGATGGGCTTGGATTACAATCCAGGTCCTGTTATTAATAATCAAATTCAATCAGAGTCTGATTTTTTGAAGTTAAGAGATTTAGATTCTATTGTATTACATCTTGAATTTCAAAAAAAGGCATTAGAATATACTAGAGAAATATTACCTAAAAATGTATCACTTATTGGATTCGTCGGAGGTCTTTGGACTCTCTTAAACTATGCAATATCCAATAAACAAAATGGATATTTATCAAATCCTAAGTCAAATCCGAAATTAATTAAATTATTTTATGACAAAATTATTCCTGTATTAAAGGAAAACGTCCGACTGCAACTCGAAGGAGGAGCTGAAATAGTCATGATCTTAGACACTCTAGGAGGAGACTTAAGTCCAGATTGGTTTGAAGAATTAGTAGTAAAACCTGTGATAGAAATTACGATTAATTATCATGGAAGAATAGGATATTACACAAAAGGTAGTACACTTGACCAAATGAAATCCTTAAAAAATATCTCAGGACTCGCAGGAATTGGGGTAGACCATCGTTTTTCTATTGAAAATTTACTAAAATATAAAGTATCTCCGGGTTTTTTGCAGGGAAATTTTGATCAGTCCCTACTTTTTTTGCCTACAGATGAGTTCATACAAGCGGTAAAAAAATATTTATATCCTATTAAGAATCTTACAAGAGAAGAAAGGATAGGTTGGATAAGTGGACTCGGTCATGGTATAAAACCCGGAACTCCCGAGGATAATGTAAAGAGATTAGTAGATCTAATTCGTGAAGAATTTCAATAATGATAAGAAAAGACCTCTTTAAGAAATATAACATTTCAGCTCCACGTTATACAACTTATCCAACCATTCAATACTGGACAGAGAATCCGACAACTGAAGAGTGGATAGACTCTTTAAATCAAACATTAGAAAAAAATAATTCAACTTTATCCATATATATTCATATTCCTTTTTGTGAAAGTCTTTGTACTTTTTGTGGTTGTAATACTTCTATTTCAAAAAATCATTCCGTAGAAATTCCCTACATACAGGCATTAGAAAAAGAATTAAATTTATATTTAGAAAAAGTTCCAGCTTTAAGTAGTACAGAATTAATAGAACTCAATTTAGGAGGCGGAACTCCCACCTTTTTTAGCGACGAACATCTAGAAAAATTAATTAGTCTGGTATTAAGTAAAATAAAAGTATCTAAAATAGCTGAATTTTCTGTAGAAATAGATCCCCGCGTAACCCGTATGAGCCAAGTTGAAATCCTTTTCAATACAGGATTCAGAAAAATCAGTATCGGAGTTCAAGACTTTGATTTGGAAGTTCAAAAAATTATCAATAGAAATCAATCATTTGAAGTGACAAAAAAATTGATAGAGTTTTCAAGAGAAATCGGATTTAACTCAATCAATATAGATCTTATCTATGGTTTACCAAAACAAACTGTTTCTTCTATTACAAAAACAATTGAGTTAGTCCTTCAACTCAAACCAAATAAAATTACATTTTACTCATATGCCCATGTCTCTTGGATAAAGGATTCACAGAGGTTGTATACAGAAAAAGATCTTCCGAATGAAGACGAAAAAAGAAAATTAAATGAAACGGGTAGATTACTTCTTGAAAATGCTGGGTATCACGAAATAGGAATGGATAATTTTGTTTTACAAGAAGATTCTTTATGGAAATCTTTTTTAAACGGAAAGCTACATCGAAATTTAATGGGATTTACTTCTGTTAGATCTGATGCAGTAATCGGTTTGGGAACATCTGCAATCTCTGAATCTTTGGATTGTTATCACCAAAATGAAAAAATCGAAGTGAAATACAGGAAATTATTATCCGAAGGAAAAATAGCTACACTCAAAGGCCATAAATTAAGTTTATCAGATATAATGCACAAAGAATTATTAGTAAAACTTATCACCACAGGAGAAGTTGAAGTTCCGGAAGTTATTTTGGAGGATTGTAAAGATTACTTACACGTAATACAATCAGATGATTTGATTCAATGGGAAAAATCTAAACTAAAAATAACTGAAATTGGAAAACCTTTTTTAAAAATTATTTGCACTATCTTTGATGAAAAACTAAGAAAGAATCTTACTAATAAAAGACTTTTTAATTTATAATAATATTTTTAAGAAATTTACGTATTACAAAAAATCAAGAGAAAACCTTATTCACCTATACAAATGAATAAGGCATAATTTACACTATTTATTATTCAATGCTGCTACACCGGGAAGAACTTTTCCCTCTACCAATTCCATAGAGGCACCTCCCCCTGTTGAAATATGACTCATTTTGTCAGACACTCCCGCTTTGTTGATAGCTGAGACTGAGTCCCCACCACCTATCACTGTGATAGCACCCTTAAGTGAAGCTAAAGTATTGGCGATTTCAATTGTACCTTTTGCAAATTTTTCCATTTCAAAAACTCCCACAGGTCCATTCCAAAAAATTGTCTTTGCGTCACTCAATGCTTTTTTGAATTCTTCAATTGATTTGGGTCCAATATCGAGTCCCATCATATCTTTAGGAATAGAATCAATATCCACTGTCTTTGCTTCCGCATCATTAGATAATGCAGCCGCTACAATCGCATCACTTTGAAGAATAAACTCTACATTTTTTTGTTTAGCCTTCTCCATTGTCTTACGTGCTACATCCAATTGATCTTCTTCACAGAGAGAAGTTCCCACTTCTTTTCCCATTGCCTTAAAGAAAGTAAATGCCATTCCCCCACCGATTATAATTTTATTTACCTTATCCATCAGTGTTTCAATGACAGTTATCTTAGACGAAACCTTTGCTCCCCCGATAATAGCCACAAAAGGCTTAGCAGGTGACTTCACGATCTTTTCTTCTAAAAATTCCAATTCCTTTTCCATTAAAAATCCAGCCACCGCCGGTAAAAACTTAGCAACTGTCTCTGTTGAAGAATGTGCCCTATGTGCTGTCCCAAATGCATCATTGACATAAATATCGCCGTATTTTACAAGCTCTTTGGCTAATTTTTCACGATCTTCGGCAGAATCAGAAGTTTCTTCTTTATGAAAACGTGTATTTTCTAAGAGAGCAATTTCTCCCGCCCCTAGAGAGTTGACAATTCCTTCTGTCTCAGCTCCCGTACAACTTGGAGTCATCTTAACGGGCTTTCCCAATAATTTAGAGAGATGAGCCCCTATCGGAGCGAGTCTATGCTGTCCGTTGAGATAATCCTCTTCGTTGAAAGGTTTCCCTGCCTTCTCTGCTTTTTCTTTGGCTTTTTTCATGTCCTTTTTAGGATCCCCGAGGTGGGACATAAGAACTAAAGATTTAGCACCATTATCTAAAACATATTTTATGGAAGGAATAGCGGCAGAAATTCTGGTATCATCTTGTATTACACCATTTTTAATGGGAACATTAAAATCTACCCTCATGAGAACTCTTTTACCTTTTACATCTATATCTTTTATTGTCTTTTTAGAAATTGACATCTTCTATTTTTCTCCTTAAATTATTTTATAAATTATTTCCTATCATAGACAGCAGTTATAATGATTCCGAATATCATTAAACTTGCTCCTGTTATTGTTTTCCAAGTAATGACTTCACCATAAAATAACCATGAAAAAAAGAAAGCAAAAACCGATTCAAAAACCATAATCAAACTTATATGAGTTGGTGGTGAATATTTCTGCACTACAATCTGAGCTGAATATGCCAATATAGTTCCTATTAAAATATTATAAATTCCTCCCCAAACTACAGAAGAAGAAATATGTTCGGGAAATTTTTCAAAAATTAGGGCAGGTGGTAAGCTCAAAACAAAAACTGTAATCATTTGAATCAGAATAAAAGAAAATACATTTAAGTTTTCAAATTGAATATAAGTTTTATCTATATAAATTATATGCAGGGCATAAAAAAAAGCACTAAAAATAAGGATAAAATCACCTTTTCCAAGAGTTATTATAAAAATATTTTCCTCTAAAGAAAATAAAAATAATCCACCAAATGATAGTAATGATCCTGATATAGTCGCTTTGGATAGTTTTTTTCTTTCAAGAAGATAGTATAAAACGGGAACGAATATAACAAATAGACCCGTAATTAGCCCTGCTTTGCCCGGTGTGGAAAATTGGATTCCATAGACCTGCATCACAAAAGCACACCATAATATAATTCCACAGACTATAGATTGAAAAATAAATTTTTTACTTTTTATCTCTATTTTTCTAAAAAATAATATATAAAATAAAAGGGAAGAAATTGCAAAACGAGTCCATAAAAGGGTAAAGGGGGACATTTCCTTAATAATTCCCTTTGTCATAAGGTAGGTATAACCCCAACCGATTGTAACTATAAATAAAAATATATCCGAAAGAATAACTTTATTCATTTATATGAGCTTTATTTCCAAGTTCGATAAGCTATATAAAAAGGAAGTAATACAATTACCAAAAAACTAAAGATGACAAAAATCCATGTTACCAAAAAGCAAGCCCAAAGAGAGGGCTCTATAGAATCACAGACAACAGTAGAAAGCATCAAATAAACAAAAATAGTTCCGGCACTTCCGAAAAGTCCCATGCTCGCAAAATATAAACTAATTAGTTTATGCTTCATCCTTCAACCAATCTCTTTTAAATGATTTCTATGTCAAAGTCTTCAAATTTAGATTTTAAGATTGTACAGTTTTAATAACATGGAAATAAGGACTTTATTTTTTGGAACTAATGGGAAGTATTTTTTAGAAATAATGAGATTCTTACTGTAAATAACATGTAAACAAACTATAAGTACATTATTAATAAGATTTTATAAGTTGTTAATAAGACATAATTAATTATTATTGTCTCTTAAGTGTTTATGTCTCTAAGAATTATGTCATTTAATGAAAAAGTTATTTTCAAATTTAATGAGACATATTTCCTATTAAAAACAAGGGTAAAATCACTTAGTTACTTATTTACACTGATAACTATTAGTACAATAAGAGAATAAGAGAATATATATAAGGAGTGTTGTAATGAAGTTTCACGTTAAGACGACAGACTTTCAAAAAGCAATTAGTGCTGTAGAAGGAGTGGTTACAGTAAGAGAAATTAAATCCGCATTATCGAATATCAAGGTAGAAGTGGAAGACTCAAAAGTTTTTCTATCTGCAACTGATCTTGAGATATCAATCAAAACTTCAGTGCAATGTAAGACATTTAAAACAGGTACAGGATCTATCCCGGCAAAGAAGCTAAGTAATATTATAAAAACTATTAATTTTCAGGATACTTCGATAGAAACAACCAAAGATAGTGAGGATGGAGACAGAACTATTATAACAGATTCCGAAGGAAAAATAGATTTCAAGATGACTATCAATGGAATTGATTCAGAAGATATCCAAACTATACCAAAAATAAATCCTGAAGATACATTCGAAATACCATGTACTACTTTTTCTGAAATGATAAAGAAAACATCCTATTCTGTTGCACAAGAAGATACTAGGTTTGTATTTAATGGATTGTATGTCGTAACTGATAAGCATAAAATTATTATAGTTGGAACTGATGGCAGAAGACTAACTAAGGTTGAAAGAGAAATCAACAACCATCTCCCTTTTGAAAAAGGAGTAATTATTCCCCATAAGGCTATTAATGAAATTCTTAGAATTATTGATTCAAATGATTCAGGAAGTGTTGCATTAATTAATAATCAAATTTATGTAAAAGTAAAAGATGTAGAACTCCTTTGTAAGCTAATTGATGGAAATTATCCTGATTATGAAGCTGTAATACCAAAAGATACATCTAATCAAGTAAGAATTCCAAAAGACCAATTTGCAATTGCATTACGACAGGCTTTAATAGCGGCAGAAGAACCTTCTAAACAAGTTAGGTTAGAATTTTCAGAAAATTTAGTAACACTTAGTTCAGCTACTCCGGGTGCTACAGAAGCCAAAATTTCTTTATCTATAGATTATAATGGTGATGAAGTTATGATTGCTTTTAAAGGTGAGTATTTAACAGATATAGTAAAATCTATTCATGATCCAGAAATGATTTTAGAATTTAAATCTTCTACTTCTCCAGTCATTTTTAAAGATCCATCCGATCCACAATATATAGCTGTAGTTATGCCAATGAAGTTATAATGCTTCTAGAGAGTGTTTCAATTCAAAATTTTCGAAATTATAAAAGTCTGGATATAAACTTTAATTCCAGGCTAACTTTCTTTATAGGAGAAAATGGAGAAGGAAAAACAAATTTTTTGGAGTCTATTCAAATGCTTTCTACTTTAAAAAGTTTTAGAGATAATTCTGATGATGAAATTCTAGGTTGGAGTAAAGATACTTTTTATATTGGGGCAAACGTTTTACGTGATAATGTAAGACAAAAATTAGAGTTAGGTTATACAAAAAAAGAATCAAAAAAAAAGAAGATTAAAGTTAATGGAGATGAAGTTTCAAAAAAAATAGAATTTATAGGTAATTTAGTTACTGTTGTATTTTCACCATTGGATTTAAAGATCATTGATGGAGGTCCAGCAGAAAGAAGAAGGTTACTTGATTCTATTTTATCGATGATAAATAAAAATTATCATATTAATATATTAGAATATAATAATATATTAAAGCATCGAAATACATTATTAAAAAATAAAGTCAGTAGTATAAAAGAATTCATTCCCTGGGAACAAATGCTCGTGCAGAGGGGAAATATTGTAATGGAAGAAAGAGAGGCATTGGTTGAGTTTTTAAGAGAAAAGTTTAAAACAAATCTATTTGATTTATCGGGAAAAAAAGATGACTTTGAAATTGCTTACATTCCCAATATAAAAGATAAAAATAAATATATGGAATTGTTAAACTCCAAAAGAGAAACTGATCTTCGTTTAGGGTATACTTCTATCGGTCCGCATAGAGACGATTTGTTTATTGGAAAAGAAAAAAGGGATATAACTGAATTTGGATCTCAGGGACAAAAAAGGAGTACTGTTATTTCTATCAGGACTGCACAGTTTCAATATATTAAAAATAAAATAAATGATACTCCAATTTTATTAATTGATGATGTAATACGAGAATTGGATATAAAGAGAAGGGAATACTTTGTAAATTTGCTATTGGGGTCAGGGCAGGCATTTTTCACTACTACCGACCTAGAGGGCATAAAAGATTATATTGGAGATTTGAAAGAAAAAATTCAGGTGTTCATGGTAAAGTCGGGCGAAATGGAGGAAGTTTCCATTGAGTCTCTCTAGAATAGGTCCCGATGATTTAGGACCTTTCTCGGATATAATCAAGCAGGAAGAAGAGAAAGCCCGGAATCTCTTCATTATAGGCAGGTTAGAGGCTTCCTGGGAGAAAATTGTGGGCTCTGGGCTGTTCCCCTATTCCAGACCTTTAAAAGTCGAGGGAAACGTTTTAAAGATGATTGTTCCTAATTCAGCCTATAAGATGGAATTTACCTTTATTAAAGATATGGTGTTGAAGAATATCAACTCAGCTTTGGATTTTTATAAAATTTATACATATAGAATCACAGTGGGAAATTTTAAGTCTTTGAATACAGAAAGACCAATTGCAAAGAGAAGCCTTGAGGGAAAGGAAAGCCTCGTGGCTCAGATTGAAAATGAGACAGATCCTATAATAAAAGAAAAACTATTGTCATTGATTCAATTATTTTGAGTTTGGGGGAATAAAGCTAAAGCCAACAAATCCAGCAGCAATGGCATCCCAGGAATCATCAAGTCCTTTTAGCTCCCCAAGTTTTAAAATGAGCTTAAGAGAAGAATGAATTTGTTTTTTATCAGCTTTCCCGGAAGATGTAACTCCTTTTTTGATTTGTGTTACAGTAGGTTGATAAATCGTGATACTTTTTTCTGCTAATGTTAATAGTATTACACCTCTCGCTTGAAATACTCTGGTTGCTGTTTTTAAATTTTTACTAAAAAAGATTTCTTCGACACTTGAGTAGGTTGGCTTGTACTCTTCAATTACTTTGAGTAGTCCCTCCCTTAGTATTATTAGAGCAGTAGGCAATTCCGTATTGGGCGGAGACTCTATTGTATCATGATGTATTACTTTCGGAAGAGCATTTCCCGTTTTATCTAAAATGGCAATACCCGTTCTGTGGGATCCGGGATCGATTCCTAAAATTCTAATTGTTTTCAAAAAATATCCAGTATTAAATTAATTTGTCAGTAGCATATAGAGCTTCTCTACTTTTTAGTGCCATGCTTGAAAATAAAAGAGAAGAATTTATCTTATCTATAATATTTGTAGAATACATGATACGATTATCATTGATAGTTCGGATTGGATAAAATCTCTTTTGGTCCCTATAAGAATAAGTGGTTAATATAGAGACACTCTCTCCAAATATTTCATCTACGGGGCGGAGCATTGTATGAACTTTTGAAGATATATTTTCATTGAAGTCTTCCCAACTCATCTCTTCTCCGCTAACTTCTATATTAATATGAATAATTTTTGAATACTCAGGATTCTTTTTGGCTCTGTTTTTTTCTAAAACTTTTTTTGCAACCTGTAGGGCTTCATAATCATCTCCACGTCCCGTTTTTACCAAGATAGTTTTATTTCGGGGTATCAATTCAAAACCATCCCCATAGCAGATAAGTTCTTCGGAATGATCTATAATCTTCAATTGTTCTGATTCTGTCATACTATTTAGTTTATTTATCTGATTGATTGCATAGCTTATATTCCAAAAACTTTGGTAAAAAAAACTAGCTAAGAGTGTCTTTGGTAAAGATTTTACTTTTTGTAATACAGAAAGAATTGCATGAAATACGTCGGGTTGAACTAATTTTTGTGAGCTAAAGTCATTTTCATTTATAATTCTTGATATTTCTAATAATAAAAAAGATTTCATTGATAGGGATGTTTGGAAATCGGCATGGAATAATGGCATTTCTCCAGAACAAAGCTCTTCAGGTGTTTTGAAATTTACAAATCTGGCTGTTGCCGGGTCTTTAATTGGATATTTTAAAAAACCTTTGTGAAAAATATCGCTCAAATTTTTTAGAGAAAAATCATTAATTATTTCTTTGGAACTAATTCTAATTGATTCATCAAAAATAAGTGTTTCAGCCATTATATCTGTATTTGTGATACCTTGTAATACATATAATTTATCTGAAGGGAACAATTTACTAATTTCCCGTGTTTGGTTTTGGATTGCCTTGTAGGACTCCTCTTCATTATTATGATGAGCGGCACATCCAAAGCCTTTATCAGATCGATGCATGTAAGCAATAAAGATAGCAGGCATCTCAGGTGTATTGCACATTGCATTGTTTACAATACTATCAATCCTATTCCAAAAAGAGTAATTATTCTTTTCAGTGCTGACAATATTTCCATCCGTTCTACCGAAGCGAATTGTGGTTGGAGGGTATCCTTTTGCTTTGCTACCATGAACCCTTCCATCTATACATTTAGTTACTAAAATTTTGGGTGCTCTCGATCCAAACTCCCCTATTACCTGTTTCATTCTGTGCAGGGTTTCGGATTCAATTATATTTTCTTTTAGGTACTCAGATAGATATTCTTGTGTTTTCATGGTATATCTCGCTTATTTTTCTAAAACTGCCTTCAGGTTATTTAAACTTTCGTCTATATTGCCCTCTATTTTTTTTCTATTTCCTAAGAAATCATTTACGATAAAGCTAATCACAGTCATAGGAAAGGACATTGTATCATGCATTCCAAGTAGTACAGTAGTCTCATTTTCACTCATGGATTCTGTGACTATATAAGAATCAAAATTGGCTTCAAATGGTTTTTTGAAATGTATTACTGTATCCATTCTTTTGCCATCTGTGATATTCGTAATCTCCTGTTCAGCAGTACCTAGCTCTTCATTTTCACTAGCCCATGATGATTTGAATCCCACTGTTCCGTCCGTACCGGAAAATTCTTTTTTAGTAGTGGGGTCTTTTTTAGACCAGGCATTCCACTCTTCGTGATTTTTTAAATACTTTATACTTTCAAAAACGTCAGTAATCGGTTTATTAACAGTGATTGTTCTCTCGACGATAAATTCTTTTGGTGCAAGCACCGCGAGAAAGGCAAACACTACTAGAATGATTCCAATTATGATGGAAATTATTTTCATTTTATTCTCCCTAATTCAAGTGGATAGTCTTAGGGTCTTTCGTATATTAAAAATCTAATTTAATATTTGATATCCTCCGGTTCTACCTATATATTTCCAAAAAAGTGAGAAATAGGGTGATTTTTTTTTCGAAATAGAATTTTTTTTTAGATTTCGATCACTTTCTCTTTTTTTATACATAGAGGTAGGAGGTAAAAATACCCGTTTTACCATGATATATTTTGATTGTTTACTGATAATTTTTTCACTTTTTTATATTACCCCTACTTTTATTTACTTAAATTTTATATAGCTTTTCTTGACAATTTTCAATCCAAATTTTTAGGTATCCTTATCATGAATCACGCCCATGACCCCTTTGAAGGTAAGCATCGTGATTCCATTTGTTTTTTATCATGGGAAGAAAGGATGGGACTTAGGCTTGGAATTTCTAGATGGTTTCCAAAAAACTCATATCCCCGATGTTTTACTAAAATACATTCCCAATTTTAGCATTCAACTTTTGGAGTTAAAAAGCGAAGGGAATGAATTTGAAACAGAAAATATTGCCCTTAAATTGTATATGAGAATTATACAGATCATTCGGGACAAACCCGAAGTGTTCAAGAAAAATCTCAAAAAAATATATAGTAGCTTACAGGAGGAAAAAGAGATTGCCAACCAAACTGAAATCTTTGAAACTATTGATGGGATAAGGCATGCCTTATCCTAACGATTTGGCCAGAAAGGATGCAGAAGAATTTACAAACAAGGAAATTCTTAGTGAATTCGAGGAGAATTATATGAATTTATTAGAACGAAAAAAACAGGAAGGCATTCAGATTGGTGAGGAGAGGGGTATAGAAAAAGGGGAATTTCAAAAAGCCATCCAAACTGCCCGGGTATGAGAGACCTCGGATTAGCCATTGATATCATTGAAAAATCGGTCGGACTTACAGAGAGAGAGTTGAAAGAAAACGGGTTTTAGGATTGGGTCTCGATACACTCTGCCCAACTCTATTGATTTTCCAAAACTTATCACTACAGGGCAGAGCATAATTCGACAGGCTCATCACGGCGCTCGATCCACCGACCTCTTCTGAGTAGATGGATATTACGAACCATTCCCTATAATCACAGGAATTCTCTCAATTACCCCAACTCAAAAAAGTACGGTCGTCGGGCGATGTGGCGTATCGAACCATGAATTTTGCCTCTTCTCGCAAAATTTGTATCGAGACGCCGATCCACCGAACTCTTCTGTGTAGATTGATATTACTGACCATCCCCTATAATCACAGAAACTCTCTAAAGTATCTCAACTCAAAAAAGTACGGTCGTCGAGTGCCCACATCTTTCTGTGGGTGTATCGAGACGCGCGATAAACATTAGTCTTCGTATTTCCAATGAGAGTCTATTTTTATTTTTTATTAAATACCTTCTTTGACTCCTCTTTTAATACATCTATATTTCCATTTATTAAATTTTCCTTCTTAGTATGACTCCACTTTTGAATTTGTTTTTCTCTGTTAAATGCATCATCTATTCTGTCATACTTCTCAAAATAAACCAATTCAACAGGTAATCTTTTTATAGTATAATTAGCACCCTGCCCATTAGCGTGCTCTAAGAGTCTCTTCTCTAAATTGTATGTACTACCTGTATAATAGTTTCCATCATTGCATTTGAGAATATACATAAAAGGCATTGTGATTCCCCTCAGTTTTTTATATAGCTTAGACTGTATGCGGGCGGGGGTCTCGATACACTGGCTATCTTTTTGTTTACCAGTAATTTTTAGATATTAGGATTATTTATCTGCCCACTGCCAGCACTCGACCACCGAACTCTTCTGTGTAGATGGATACTACTGACCATCCCCCCTAATCACAGAAACTCTCTAAAGTACCCCAACTCAAAAAAGTACGGTCGTCGAGTGAAATTTCTGTCGAATGACAGAAATTTTGTATCGAGACGCCGATATACGAAACCATTCTGGGAAACCTGGGGTCTCGATACACTGGCTATTTTTTTGTTTACCAGTAATTTTTAGATAATAGGAATATTTATCTGCCCACTGCCAGCACTCGACCACCGAATCTGTATGTAAAGTTGGATATTACCAACCATTCCCTATAATCACAGGAATTCTCTCAATTACCCCAACTCCAAAAAGTACGGTCGTCGAGTGAAATTTCTGTCGTAGGACAGAAATTTTGTATCGAGACGCGCCGAT
>CANGZW010000059.1 GCA_947458405.1 Leptospiraceae bacterium | reverse complement strand
CCTATATTCAGTTGTAATGATCTCTTCGTTGTGCACTCAATCCCGTAATTCAACAAAATTGAACACACTCGACTTACGAACTAATGTTCGTATTGACCACTCTAAAATCCATACTTATTCAGTCAAATCGATTTTAGAAAAAAATTAAACGATCTCATATAAAATTAGATGAATGCTATTTGGAAAGTAAGCATAGATAGAAGGGATTTTTAATAATTTTGAACTATTTATTAATAATACTTTTTAATATTATTTCAATGATATATTATCATCTATTGATTATTCTTATATATATTTTTTATGCTTTAATCATTATATAGATTTATAAAAAATCTATATCTTACTTTTGGTTATTATTTGCTGTATCTCAATTTCACTATAAATTTTAATATTTGAAAGGGTTTTGCAAAGTAAATCTCCCTTTTTAATATGATAAAACTTTTTACAAAACATTAAGTCTAGAGTAATAAACAAAGATGTAACCTTAAATACTGTTATTAAAGATTTATAAAAATAGTGATTTTTTTATGGTAAACAAGAGATTGTGTTTAAGATGAAAGTTATAATCTCTTATTTTATTAAACATAAACTTTTTATGCAATTAGCGGTTATTTTCATAACCCTAACAGGAATTTATAGTCTTTCTATACTTAAGAGAGATTCTCTTCCCAATGTAGAGATAAAACAATTGGTGATTTCCACCACATTTCCGGGTGCCTCTCCGGAGGATGTTGAACTGCGTATCACTTATCCCATTGAAGAAAAACTTAAGGAGATAGATGGAATTGATGAAATAAGGTCAGTGTCCCGTAACTCAGTATCTGACATAGACGTTAGAATCGATTTAGAGGATAAAAATCCAGATAAAGTAATCTCTGAAGTAAGAAGAGCAGTAGATAGTGTACAAAATTTTCCAATACAGGTTACAGAAAAGCCTCGTATCACAGAAAGAAAAAGTGGGAGTTTTCCTATTTTTGATGTGTCGGTTTATGGAGGTAATTCTGAAAATGATTTACAGGAGTATGCTATTTTTCTAGAGGAAGAGTTGGAAAAGGTTCCCGGTGTAGGTCGGGTAGATGTATTTGGCAAGAGAGATCATGAGTGGCATATTCTATTAAATCCAGAAAAATTAAAGAAAAATTCATTAGATATTTTTGACGTAATACGTTCTGTTCAGGGTAGAAGTATCAATCTTCCTGCCGGTTCTCTAGAAAGTGAAAATTCAATGGATATTAGAATTGATGGAGAATTTTCAAAGACCGATGAATTATTGATGCTACCCATAAAAACAAATGATTTTTTGTCACACATTAAGATTGAAGATATTGGTAAAATTAAAGATACTTATTCTTCCCCGAGATTTTTAGCAGTTGCGAATGGAAAAAGTGGATTGATTCTGAGTGTGGTTAAAAAATCTAGTGCAGATGCAATACAAACTGTTGATTTAGTAAGAGAAAAGCTCAAAGAATTAGAAAAAACCATGCCTAATGGCATAAAATCATTTATTCTTAACGATGAAGCCTTACGCACGAAAAATAGATTAGAAGTTGTAATAAACAATGCAATACTAGGATTTATTATAGTTTTTGTTATATTATTTATTTTTATGGATATTAAGACAGCTTTTTTAACGTCTATTTCTCTTCCATTAGCACTTTTATTAACATTTATTTTTTTACCTGGGTTAGATGTAACTTTTAATATAATCTCAATGATGGGAATTATTATTTCTTTAGGTATGCTAGTGGATAATAGCATTGTAATCTCAGAAAATATTTTTAATTATACAGAGACAGGATTGAGCTCAACCGAAGCGGCAATCAAAGGTACTACAGAAATGGTTCTTCCAATTTTTGGATCATATCTTACAACAGTAGCGGCATTTTTACCTATGCTGTCAATGTCTGGAATAATGGGAAAATTTATCCAACAAATTCCTGTAATTGTAATAATCGCACTCACAGCGAGCCTGTTTGAATCATTTTTCTTACTCCCGGCTAGATTATCCCTTTTTGGAGGACTAAAACATGAAAAAGAGAAATCTAAACTAAGACAAAAAGTGGATGGGTTTTTTGATGGGATAGATTCAGGATTTTCAAAATTTACAAAAAAATTATTAAAATTTAAATATATTTCTTTTTTTGTACTACTTTCTATTTTATTCACTGCATTTTATGCTATGTCCAGGATGAAATTTATTCTTTTTCCAAAAGAAAATGTGGAGATTATTCTTTTGAAAGTAGAATTTAATCCCTCCATGAGAGCTTTTGCTACCCGAGAAAAAATTAAGCCCGTGGAAAGCATAATTCAAAAACTACCCCAAGATGAATTAGTAAGTTACTCTGTAAAAATTGGTGTTCAGCAAACAGATCCCGATGATCCCTTATCGAGATATGGTGAACAATTGGCAATTGTAACCATCTTTTTAACTCCTGAGACCGAAAGAAAAAGAAAAGCATATGAAATTATTGATTCTATAGAACCTGATTTGAAAAAATTAGATGGAATAGTAAATCTTTTTATAGAAGAGCTCGTTCCCGCACCTCCAATTGGTGCGGCTATCACTTTGAGTATTTTAGGGAGAGATTATTCTGAAATACAGAGAATTTCAAAAGAAATCAAAGATTATATGGCTACCATACCCGGGATCATAAATATCAGAGATGATTATAAGTATGGAAGAAAACAAATGATAGTAAAGTTAAATCATAATTTAGAAATTCTAACAGGAGTATCCACCTACTCTGCCGCAGAAGTCTTAAGAAGCGTGTACGACGGAAATAAAGTTAGCACTCTTAGAAGAGGAAAAGATAAGATTTATATTAGAGTGTTATACGAAGAAGAGTTTCGAAAAAACCCAGAAAATATTAAAGATATAACCATAAAAAATAAATATGACTCTATTACAAAACTTTCTTCTATTTCAGATATTGTCGAAAAAAATTCTCCTGAACTTTTAAGTCATAGGAACTTCGAGAGAGCTGTCACAATCAGTGCCGATACAGATATTCGAATTATTACATCCAATGAAGCGAATGCTCTTATAGCTTCTAAATTTAGTGAGGATATCCCTATTAGATTTCCTGGCTCCACTGTGGTTTTTGGGGGAGAAGAAAAAGATACCCAAAAATCAATGGCTTCCTTAGCTAAAGCTGGACTCTTTGCAATATTTGGAATTTTTGCAATACTCGCCCTCACCATGAATAGTGTATCTCAGCCAATTGCAATTTTGACATCTATCCCATTAGGGATTATAGGAATAGTAATAGGATTTCCTTTATCAGGAAAGTCAATAAGTTTTATTGCTATGATTGGAATTATTGGTCTTGCGGGAGTTTTGGTAAATGCCTCTATTGTATTGGTTGATTGTATTACACAATTAAATAAAAATAACATTGAAACTTATGATAATATTTTGTCCGAAGCAATTCGGAGAAGATTTAGACCTATTCTATTGACAACTCTAACTACTATGGGCGGACTATTACCCACTGCATATAGCGTGGGGGGCTCTGATCCCCTACTTATTCCTATGACTCTTGCCTTAGGTTGGGGATTGGGCTTTGGAACATTCGGTAGCCTGTTATATATTCCACTGGTATTCTCTATTGCCAATGATATTAAAACTAAAATGACGAGATAAATTGATTTAATCTTTTAAAGCCTTCTTGAATATTTTTTTTGTTGGTGAGTAAACAAATTACTATTATTTTATCTTCTTGGAAATGAAATAATTTTCCTGAATAAACTTTTACATTCATCTCCTGAAATAAATATTCAGTAAAGGTGTCTATTGAAATAGATGTTTCTACTCGTAGAGGCAGATACCAACCAAAATCAATTTTATATGGAATTAAAAAACTATTGGAACTAACTATTTTTTTTATTTCATTATAATTTTTTATAATAATATTTTTTATTTTTTTTTGCCTTTTTAATTCATTTTTAAATATAGAAATAGCTAAAACTTGGGATGGCGTAGAAACAGTTAAATATGTATCGCAAATTATTTCAAAATATGGTTTTATTTTTTCTTTAAAATCCAGAGATCCATTTATTAAAATCCAACCTAATTTTATTCCGGGAAGTCCAAAAGATTTAGAAATTCCATTTAGATATATACAGGGTATATTAAAGTTAAATATAAAATTTTTTATAGGAACATGATTATAATCAATAAATACTTCATCAATTAGCAGTAATATATTATTTTTTAGCAAAAATTTTTCTAATTCATTAAGTTGATCTTTATTCAATACTGAACCAGTAGGATTATTAGGATTAACTAATATTAGAATTTTTACTTTATCATTTAGGAGAGTATTTAAATAGGCAAAGTCTATCTTCCACTCCCCTTCATTATTATTTATCAGTTTATAGTATTTAAAATTTAAATTTTCAAAATCAGAAAGATACTCAAAAATTGGGTATCCGGGTGATGGTATTAAAATAGTATCATTTGGATTACAAAAAATCTTTATAATGTAAGAAATACTTTCTGATGTCCCTGTAGTTAAAAAAAGATCTTCAATATTTATTTTTCTATTTTTACTCTTATAATATTTTTTTATTTTTTGTCTTACATTAGCTTGTCCATGTGGATCTGGAGAATAGGAGTAGAATTTATTAATTTTAAATTTTATTTTTTTAGCTTTACTTAATATAAATTTAGTAGGATTGCCTTCAGTTAAATCAATACAACCTTTTTGATTTCTACCTTCATTAGTGTTAAGCTCTGTATAAGAAAACTTTTCTGAAATTTGAATTTTTTTCATGTTTTTCCCATTTTTACTATATTAGAATTCTTGACAATTTTTCAGTATAGTGAAAAATAAATTCAATATAGTAGAAATTAATTTTATACCAGTAAGATACTTAAAATAACTTCCAATTAAAAGGATTTTTTCATGGCAATTTATAATAATACCCTCTCAATGATTGGAAATACTCCTATCGTAGAAGTAAAGTCTTTTGATACTGGAGTTTCTTCTCTTTTTTTAAAATTGGAATCTGGAAATCCCGGAGGCTCAATCAAAGATAGAATAGCCCTGACTATGATTGAAGCTGCTGAAAGAGATGGAAAGTTAAAAAAAGGTGGCACTATTGTAGAAGCCACTGCTGGTAATACAGGTATTGGATTGGCTTTAGTTGCTAAAATTAAATCATATAATTTAATTTTAGTGATACCAGATAAAATGAGTAGAGAAAAAATAAATCATTTAAAAGCGTTAGGTGCTGAAATTGTAATCACAAGGAGTGATGTTGGTAAGGGTCATCCAGAATATTATCAAGACTTAGCTGAAAAAATAGCTATTGAAAAAAATGCTTTTTATGTAAATCAATTTAATAATCCTGCCAACCCATTAGCTCATGAGATTGGAACAGGTCCTGAAATTTGGTCTCAAATGAATCATGACATTGATGCGATAATAGTGGGCGTAGGATCTAGTGGCACGTTAACTGGACTTTCAAAGTTTTTTGCAAGAGTATCACCCGATCTTGAAATAATTCTTGCCGATCCAGTGGGATCTATCTTAGCAGAGTATATCAATAATGGGAAATTACTCACAGAAAGTGGTTCTTGGGTAGTGGAAGGTATAGGGGAAGATTTTATTCCCCCCATTGCTGATTTTTTTATGTGTAAAAAAGCCTACAGTATATCTGATCAAGAAAGTCTAGATATGGCAAGAGAGCTTTTGAGAAGAGAAGGAATTCTCGGGGGAAGTAGCACAGGTACATTACTGGCTACAGCAATCAAGTATTGCAAAGAACAAAAAACACCAAAAAGAGTAATGACTTTTGTCTGTGATAATGGAAATAAATACTTATCGAAACAATTCAATGAATTTTGGATGGTGGAAGAAGGCTTTATCAAGAGAAGTAAATTAGGTGATTTGAGAGATCTAATCACTTACAGAGCATGGGAAGGAGAAATTGTAAGTCTCAGAAAAGAAGATACACTCTCTTCCGCATATAGAAGGATGAAACTTTACGACGTATCACAATTACCTGTATTAGATGGTAATAAAATTCTTGGTATTGTAGATGAAAGCGATCTCTTATTGTCTATTTCTGGAAAAGGGGAAGACTTTAATAATAAGGTAGAAGAAATTATGGTTAAAGAATTAATAAAAGTAAAATCTAATGATAGATTTGAGAAAGTTTTGGAGATACTAAAAAAAGGATTAGTTGTAATCGTCGAAGAAAATGGTAAATTTTTAGGATTGATAACACAATTAGATGCACTCAATTATCTTAGAAAGCAGGTTTAATATGAAACAAGGATTCTCAACAAGACAAATTCATGCAGGTCAAAAGCCCGACCCTTACACGGGGGCAATAATGACACCAATATACGCAACCTCAACCTATGTTCAAGAAAGTCCTGGAGTTCATAAAGGATTTGAATACTCCCGATCACAAAATCCTACCCGATTTGCGTATGAAGACTGTATTGCAGACTTAGAAGATGGGAAAGCTGGATTTGCATTTGCATCAGGTTTATCAGCTATGAATACTATTTTAGAACTTCTACCCCATAATTCGCATATAATTTCAATGGATGATTTATACGGTGGAACCTATCGGTTGTTTGATAAAGTAAAGAGATTATCAGGAAATCATGAGTTTAGTTTCGTTTCTCTAGATGATCCAGAAATCATAAAAAAACATATTAAAAGTAATACAAAAATGATATGGATTGAAACACCCACAAATCCATTGCTAAAACTAGCCGACTTAGAGATAATCGGAAAAATAGGCAAAGAAAACAATATATTAACCGTTTGCGATAATACATTTGCCACACCTTATTTACAAAAGCCGCTCAATCTTGGTATCGATATCGTAGTACATTCTGCAACAAAATATTTAAATGGTCACTCTGATATGATAGGAGGAATTGTTGTCGTCGGTGATAATAAAGAATTAGAAGATAGAATAAGATTTCTTCAAAATGCAATTGGATCAATCCAGGGCCCCTTTGATTCTTTTTTAGCTCTAAGAGGATTAAAGACACTTTCTCTTCGAATGAATGCCCATTGTCAAAATGCATTTGAAATTGCAAAATATTTAGAATCTCATCCTGCTATTGAAAAAGTGATCTATCCGGGTTTAAAATCTCATCCCCAGCATGCACTTGCCGAAAAACAAATGAAATTATTTGGTGGGATGATAACTGTGATACTGAAAGGGGGTTTGGAAAATTCGAGAAAATTTTTAGAAAACTGTAAAATTTTCAGTCTAGCAGAAAGTTTAGGGGGTGTAGAAAGTTTAATTGAACACCCCGCTATCATGACTCATGCAAGCATCCCACAGAAAGAAAGAGAAAAATTAGGAATCAGTGATGGTTTAGTTCGATTATCTGTAGGCATTGAAGATTTAGAGGATTTACTCGAAGATCTTAAAAATGCCTTACATTTTATAGTTAACTAACTTATAAATTTCCAAATATATCTTTCATAACTGGATGAAAAATTTCAGGATTTCTATCTAAATGAGTTTTTAGTGAATCTTTATTCAGTGAATTCCATTTTTCATGTTTTGTGACTAGAGTATCTTTATTTTTCCAAATTGATTCAACAAATTGTTTTACAACTTTTTCTTCTAAGTCTGATCTACAGATGAGAACTGATTGTACTACAATTGTTGAAATTGGTCTAATTTCCCATGAGTAAGTGGATGCTGGTATTTCAGATTTTTGATAGATTAAATTCGTTCCCCTAACAGCACTGAAAGATTCTTTTGAAAACTCTAAGATATGAATTTTTTCTTTTGTTTCTTCGGGCAGGTCAGCTAGAACTTTAACGGGAACACCGGCAACTAAAACCATAGCATCCAGACTTCCATCCAGAAGCATTTTTAAAGACTTTACTGAATCGATTTCTTCTAGGGTTGATTGATCGGCACTGATACCGAATTGGTCCAATAATATTAAGGAAGTAAACTTAGTTCCTGATTCCGAATCACCTATGGAAATTTTTTTACCTTTTAATTCTGCAATAGAATTTATTTTTTTACTGGTAATTATATGAACCTCTTCCCCATAAATAGGAAATAAGACTTTCAATTTTTTAGATAAATCCCTATCTCCAATAGCAAGATTTTGTATTACATCTAATTGAGAGATTGAAAAATCGGCAAGTTTATCTTCTAATTTATATAAATTATCCAAACTTCCATCTGTTGAAATTTCTTTGACTTTAAAGTCTTTTATAACGTTGAGAGATTCCCCAATTTTAAAGTAAGTGCCACCTTGAAATCCACCTGCAAATACAAACTCGATCTTAGAGTTACAATTGATTGTTAATAGAGAAAGAAATAAAAATAATATATTTTTTAAAATTATCATACCCTCAAAAATTATTAAAAGTTTTTAAATGTAAAGAATATTAAGTTTCATTTAAAATAAATTAATTTATTTGTAATAAAATTGTATTTTTTGTAATTACTTTGTTGTATCGATAGCTTCTTTTAAGGACAATCTACCTTCATAAATTGCTTTTCCGGTAATTATTCCAAATAGCTTTTTTTTAGCTTTAATACTGCTTAACTCGAGAATATCTTTCATAGAGGCAATTCCACCCGATGCTATGAGGTCGAAATTATATGTATCCAAAATATGTTTATATGATATTAAATTAGGTCCAGATAGTGTTCCATCTTGAGAGATATCTGTAAAAACTATTTGTGTAATACCCTGACCTGATAGTCTATTTAAAAAATCGTCATAAGTTAAGTGAGTAGTTTCTTCCCAACCACTTATTTTTACTATACCTGCAAATGCATCGACGGATATAATTAAGTTATCAATACCAACAAGATTTAGAGCCTCGTTTACAAAGTTGGGATTTTGAACAGCCGCAGTTCCGATGATAAACTTATCCATACCCATATCTCTGTAGTATTTTAGTTTATCTAAATCTCGAATGCCCCCACCAATTTGAATCTTTAAAGCTGATGATTTCCTGATTTTTATAATACATTCTCTATTGATGTCAGACGCATTTCTAGCTCCATTCAAGTCAACCAAATGAATCAATTCTGCACCATTGTTTTCAAAAGCCTTCACGAGCTCCCATGGCTCTTTACTATACACTGTTTTTTGAGAATAGTCTCCCTTATAAAGTCTAACAGCTTCGTTTTCTAATATATCTATAGCAGGAATTATTATCATAATGTTACTTTTATAAAATTCTCCAGAATTTTTAGACCTGCATAATCTGATTTTTCAGGATGAAATTGAGTTCCATATATATTTTCATTTTCTACGACAACAGGAAACTTCTCATCGTAGTACGAACAAGTGGCAACTACATTTTTTTTGTCTACATTTACAGGCCTATATGAATGTATAAAATACATATAACTTCCTGACTCTATATTTTGTAAAATTATATTTTTTCTTTTTTCAATGTATATTCGGTTCCAACCCATGTGTGGAATTTTATAATTTTTACCCCTAAACCTTTTTACATCTCCCCTCAAAAATCCAAAACCAGAAACTGTATCACCTTTTTGAACAGTTTCATCGGAAGAACCAAATAAGATTTGAAAACCAATACATATACCAAGTATGGGAGTTCCGGTTTTAACTTTGTCTGTAATAGCAACAGTAAAGCCACTGGAATTCAAATTTTCCATAGCCCTTTGAAATGCTCCATCCCCCGGTAGTACAATTCCAGAACAGTCCTGTAACTGTTCAGGGTTAGAAATTAATTTATAAGAATTTGTATAGAGAGATAATGCCTTTAAGCAGGAATGAATATTTCCCATTCCAAAATCGATTACCGCTATCATTCCAAGACACCCTTGGTAGAAGGAATGGAATTTGGATCATTTAAATCAAGAGCAATTGCCATACGCAAAGCCCTTCCGAGACCCTTAAAAATTGATTCGTGAATATGGTGTCTATTTTCACCATAATGAACGACTACATGAAGATTCATTTTTGCATTGAGGGCGAGCTTTTGTAAAAATTCTAAAGACAATTCAGCATCATATATACCAAACTTCCCCTGTAGTTCGGGTCCGGTGTATTTATAATAATACCTTCCTCCCAGATCAACAGCAACGGTGGTCAAAACTTCATCCATCGTAATTGTAAAATGACCATAGCGATTGATCCCCTTTTTATCTCCCAATTGCTTATGAATCATACCACCCATTAGGATTGCAGTATCCTCGACACTATGATGACAATCTATTTCAATGTCTCCTCTCAAAAAAAGATTCATGTCTATTTTTCCATGCTTGGAGATATGAGAAAGCATATGCTCAAAGAAAGGAATTTGAGTATCAAAAGTATATTCCCCTTTTCCCTGCAAATTCAAAGAGAGTTTTATATCGGTTTCAGTTGTCTTTCGAGATTCAGTCATTTTGTAAATAAGAAACCTGTTTGGTTTTAAATTGTCAAGCAAAGTTGATTTAAACTATTCTATACCCCTTACGCCATTCAAAATAGAGATAACCAGGTCTTTATTTGATTCGAGAATATTTGCATTTAATTCGAATACAATGATGGTTTTATTTTTTTTTTCGACTACGGTAAGAATATAACCTATTTTGGATTTTCTCTTATATTTATAAATTTCACCCTTACCTAGCCTTATCATTTGAATACTTTCATTATTTATGTCACAATTCAAGATTTCCAACTTATTTTCATTCAAGAAAGTATCAATTTCCTCTCCCTCGGGGTTTCTTTTCACAAAATAATGATAATACCCATTTCTACTCTTTGCCTTAAATCTTATTTTTGAATCTTCTTTTACTGAATATTTCCATTTCCAAATTTTAGGAATTTGTATGAGTAGATTGTCTCTTTTCAAAGAGAATATACTCAATTCCATGGAAAAAGATTGGGATGTGCAAATTAATACTAATAGGATTGAACTGAAAAATTTCATAGATAAAAAATAATTGCGGACTGAATCAATTTATAATAACTCTTTAGCATAAATATCTTTTCGATTTGAAAATCAACTTTTGTATTTTTTTCTTGCTATATAATTCAAAAAAAATTTGAGTAGATATGCCTATCAGAAAACTGGGGATGTCCCATTTTTTGAATTATTTTAATTATATATCAGGAGTGCATATGACAAAAATAGCAATAAACGGTTTTGGAAGAATTGGACGGCTTGTTCTTAGATGTGGAGTAGAGGATCCTAACCTCGAGTTTGTGGCCATTAATGATCTGGTAACTCCTGACAACCTAGCTTATCTCTTTAAATACGATTCTACGCATGGTAGATTCAAGGGAACCGTAGATCACGATGATTCCAATATTATTATCAATGGGAAAAAAATCAAATGTCTCTCCGAAAAAGAGCCCGAAAAACTTCCGTGGAAAGCAATGGGAGTAGATTATGTGGTTGAGTCCACAGGAAGATTTACAGACCAAGAAAGTGCAGGAAAGCATCTAACTGCCGGAGCAAAAAAAGTTGTTATCTCCGCACCTGCCAAAGATAAATCAGTTCCTACATTTGTCATGGGTGTAAATGAATCTAAATACAATGGATCCAAGGATAATATAGTGTCCAATGCATCCTGTACTACAAATTGTCTTGCACCCATTGTAAAAGTGATGATAGATAATTTTGGAATTGAAGAGGGACTCATGACAACAGTCCATGCAATGACTGCAACACAACCCACAGTCGATGGTCCTTCTAAAAAAGACTTTAGAGGGGGAAGAGGTGCAGCACAAAATATTATCCCTTCTTCAACCGGAGCAGCAAAAGCTGTTGCCCTTTGTATTCCAGAAGTAGAAGGTAAATTGACAGGTATGGCTTTTAGAGTCCCTACTCCTGACGTATCAGTAGTTGATTTAACTCTTCGAACTACCAAAACCACCAGTTTGGATGAAATTAAGAAAAAAATGAAAGAAGCGTCTGAAAATAGTATGAAGGGTGTATTGGGTTATACAGATGAAGATGTTGTTTCTAATGATTTTATCGGTTCATCTCTCTCCTCAATTTTTGATGCCGGAGCTTCCATTCAATTGAATGGTAATTTTTTTAAATTGGTATCATGGTACGACAATGAGATGGGATATTCCAATAGGGTTCTCGATTTAATTCGATATATGATAAAAAAAGGATAGGATGAATTTTCAAAGAATAGAAAATATAGATGTAAAAGGAAAGCGCGTATTCGTACGTGCTGACCTAAATCTACCAATAGAAGCCGGAAAATTTAAAGATTCCATTAGGATTTCAAAATTACTTCCCACATTAGAATTATTAATTCGAAAAGGTGCCAAGGTAATTTTAGGAACAAACTATGGCTCACCCGAATCCGGGAATAAAGAGTCTACCAAACCGATCTACGATTCTGTAGTCGCTCAAATAAAACAAATTAGATTTGCAGATACAATTGAATTATCCGAACTAGAAAAGGCAAGTCACTCTCTTTCAGAAGGGGATTGTCTCTTTTTGGAAAATCTAAATAATTATGAGGGGGAAGTAAAAAATGACCCCGAGTTTGCAGAAAAATTCTCTAAAATTGCTGATATTTTTGTCAATGAAGCTTTTTCTTTAGCCCATAAAAATCTTGCCACAACAGTTGGTATTACAAAATTCCTTCCTTCCTATCCCGGAACCCTCTTTTTTAGAGAGATAGAATCCCTATCCAATTTAATCCAAAGACCTGATAAACCATTTGTTGCTATTATAGGGGGATCGAAGGTTTCTTCAAAACTAAAGATACTAAATTCCCTTTTGAGCAGAGCCAATACTATTTTAATTGGGGGAGGCATGTCCTACACTTTTCTTAAATCCAGAGCCATACCCGTGGGCTCTAGTGTAATAGAAAAAGACTATGAGGTATTGAGTCATCAATTTATTGACAAGGCAGGAATTGCGGGAGTAGAATTTCAAATGCCCATTGATCATGTGATTGCCGATAGTTTTGGGGATAAAGCCAAGACTAAAAATGTTGATAAGATGGGAATTATCGATGGCTGGATGGGAATGGATATAGGTTCAAAAACAATATCCAATTATGAAAAAATTATTAAAAATGCAGGTACCATTTTTTGGACGGGTCCCATGGGAGTCATTGAATTAGAAAAATTTGGAAATGGCTCTCTAGCAATCGCAAAAGCAATCGCGAAATCCAATGCAAAGTCAGTTATTGGAGGGGAAGATACCGTTGGAGCAGTAATTAAAGCGGGGGTATCCGATAAAATTACACATCTTTCCATCGGAGGTGGAGCTGCATTAGAATTTTTAGAAGGGAAAACTCTGCCCGCAATCAAGGCACTTATTAAGGAAGAAGAATAAAATGAGAAAAACAATCATAGCAGGAAATTGGAAGATGAATCTTAACTCAAAAGGTGTTCAGGATCTCATTTCAGGAATCCAAAAAGGTTTGGGAAATGTACATTCAAATTCTGAAATACTTGTTTTTCCCTCTACCATTCATTTAAACGAAGTTGCCAAAGCATTTCAAGGCTCAAAAGTAAATGTGGGATGTCAAAATATTTATCCCTCGAAATTAGCAGCATTTACAGGAGAAACAGCCTGTGAGCAACTCAAAGACCTGGGGATTCACTACGTTTTGATAGGTCATTCAGAGAGAAGACAATTCATGGGCGAAACAGATGAATTTCTCAATAAAAAAGTACTATTTGCCCTAGAAGAAGGGATGATTCCCATGCTTTGTATAGGCGAGACCTTAGAAGAAAGAGAGTCCAACAAAACATTTTCTGTTATTAAGAGGCAGATCACTGAAGGATTAAAGTCAGTTTCCAAAGAAAGTATCACTAAAATAGTTCTCGCCTATGAGCCTGTATGGGCCATTGGAACCGGAAAAGTAGCTACCCCTGAACAGGCAGAAGAAGTCCATGCTTATATCAGAAAAGAGTTAGTCGCCTTGTATAACTCAGAAATAGCTGAATCCATTTCTATTTTATATGGTGGTTCGGTAAAACCCGATAATATCAAGTCTCTCTTGGAGAAGCCCAATATAGATGGGGGTCTTGTGGGAGGAGCCAGCCAGAAAGCGGAATCCTATTTGGGATTGCTCACCTAAATCAATTGACAATGAACGGTTAAAAAATTCTATGTTTTTATTATGGGTTTTTTAACTGCGACTGTTTTATTTTTCTTTATCTTAACTAGTTTAATTTTGATTCTTTTGGTTCTCTTCCAATCGGGAAAAGGTGGGGGAGCTATGAATATGATGGGTGGGGCCAGCCAAACAGCCTTTGGTTCTTCCAGTGCAGATATTTTAACAAAAACAACCAGGGTTGTTGCTATGAGCTTTATCCTGTTTTCCCTTTTACTCTCTTTTCTCTTTGCAAAAAAAGAAGATAAGATCCCGGTCACCGAAGAAATTCCAACCCTGACCATGCCTCCAGCAGATTCGACACCACCTCCATTAGAAGAGGGAAAATAAGAATTTTTCTTTGAGAGAGAAAAATTTTACCCCAAATTCCTAATTTTTTAAAGATCAAAGACCAAAAATCGATTTATTTTAGTTCGATTTTGGTCGGGATTATAGCTGGTAGCTTTGCCTCCCTTTTTTCCTACCTGTTAAAACAGGCCATCTCTTTCACCAATCAAGTTACCAAAATACCTTCCGTATACACACCCATTTCCTTTCCTTTAGTCTTGGATTCGGTATTGTTTTTTACGGTGTTTCTACCTGTTATAGGGGGACTTGTTTCCGGAATTTTTATTTATGTTTTCTGCAAGGAAGCGGAGGGAATGGGGACAGATTCCATGATTTATTCTTTTCATCATAGAGAGGGTAAAATAAATTCTCTGGTTCCCTTTATAAAATCAATCTCAACAATAATTACTCTCTCTGCCAGGGGAAGCGGAGGTAAGGAAGGTCCTATTTCTCAGATTGGGGCGGGTATAGGGAGCATTGTGGGAGATTTCCTGGGAGCGGGGGCAAGAGCGCGGAGGACTCTACTTTTGGCGGGGACTGCTGGAGGTCTGGGAGCAATTTTTCATGCTCCTCTAGGGGGAGCGATCACAGCCGCAGAGATGGTTTACAAAGAAGATGTGGAATCAGATGCCTTAATTCCCTGTATTTTATCCTCAGGAACAGCTTTTCTTGTAACTGAGTTTATTTCCGGTAAATCAAAGGTTTACCATTTAGAAAATATAGTCTCCTACTCTGCCCGAGAATTTCCTTTTTATTTACTCCTTGGAATTCTCTGCTATTTAGGAGGAAAAGGATTTATTTTTTTATTTAATTATATAAGTAATTATTTTAAAAATCTAAATATTAAATTTTATTATAAACCTGCGATTGGTGGAATTTTCTGCGGAATAATTTATATTTTTTTTCCTGAAGTAAGTGGTACGGGAGATGAATTTATAGAAGATAGCCTTCAGGGAGTAAATCAATTTTTAACATCAAATAATATATTAAATTCAATTATTATTTATCTAATACTGTTCCTATTAAAAATTGTAGCCACCTCTTTAACTGTTGGTTCGGGTGGATCGGCAGGAGTATTTGGTCCCTCTCTTTTTGCCGGTTGTATGCTCGGTGGGGCAATGGCTCAATTTACACAATATTTCCTGGGAAATTCTGTAAATCCTATCGGGTTTATGCTAGTGGGTATGGGTGCATTTTATTCGGGAGTGGCAAGTGCTCCCATAGCAGGAATGATTATGGTTTGTGAAATGGTTGGAAATTATGAGCTCTTGCCCCCATTAATGCTGGTGACAATTCTTTCAGTATCACTTGGAAATCGTATGACAATCTATAAGAGTCAACTCTTAAATAGATTTTCTACACCCGCCCATTTCTGGGATATGAATCAAGATATAATGGACAAGATTTTTTTAAAGGATATATCAGAATTTATAAGAAAGTTAGCAATTGTTGAAAACAATATTAAGCTAGAAAAATTAAGGAAACGGGCTATTGAGATACAGGCCAGTGACTTTATAGTTGCGGAAAATGGTGCCTATCTGGGAGTCCTAAGTCTAAGAAAACTATCTACAAATTTAGCTGAAAATATTGAAATGGGAGATATTTGCGATAAAAAGGTTCCTGCTATCTTGATTACTTCTTCTTTAAAATCTGCCTTTCATACTCTATTGGAATTTGATGTAGACAAGGTTCCTATAATAGATTTAAACAATTCACTTATAGGATATTTACGTATTTCCGACCTTTTTAGAATTTACTATAAACATATAAAAAAATAAATATGTGATAGAAGGAAAAAAAAGGATAAAACCCCAATGAAATCAAAAATACTAATCCCAATTATATTGATCACTCTATCTTTGTCTGCGATTGCCTTCTTTTCATCCTCGGAGACTTCTTTTACTCTCTTAGATGCTAGCGAGCTAGCAATTCACCCTGACAAATATGATGGGGACAATTTAAGGGTCAGGGGAAATGTAAAAATTGGAAGTGTAGTTCGGGAAGGCAGAGAAGCCCGTTTTATTCTCGAATTGGACAATAGCGAAATTCCCGTTCACTTCACAGGGAAAAATCTTTTACCCGATGCTTTCAAAGAGGGTGTCAAAGCAAGAGTTGATGGAAAATATAAAAATGGTATATTAACTGCTGATCATGTGGAAGCCAAATGTGCATCCAAATATGAAGCGGACTACAAACAGGAATAATTATGAATGATTTTGGTGCATTACTACTCGTATCATCCCTCGGACTTCTTAGTTTTAGCGTAATACAATCTATATATGGAATCTGGAAAAATAATTCCAATTCTGTAGAATTAGGTCGTATTACACTTATGGCAAATGCTTTTCTGATTCTCCTAGCTTTTTTAACTTTAATGACTCAATTGTATAGAATGGATCTCAACAATTACTATGTTGTAATGCATTCAAGTGAACATCTTCCTATTTTTTATAGGGTTACTTCTATTTGGTCGGGATCTTCGGGGTCTTTACTTTTTTGGAATCTTTTGCTTAATTTATTTAGTTTTATCGTACTTTTTGAAACCCGTAAGCTCTACAAAGATAGACTTCCAATTCTAAATCTTGTTATGGGCTCCCTTGCACTTTTTTTCACATACCTGGCTGTGTACTACCCGGATGCTCAACCCTTTCGAGAATTTCAACCAAAGGCAGTCATAGGTAGGGGACTCAATCCACTTTTACAGCATTGGGCTATGATCATTCATCCTCCGATTCTTTACATTGGATATGTCAGCTTTGCCATCCCCTTTGGTGTGGGTATGAGTGCACTTCTCACGGGTAGTCTTTCTTCGGATTGGCTCAAACAAATCCGCAAATGGACTCTGTTTTCTTGGTTTTTCTTGGGCGTGGGAATACTTTTAGGATCGAAATGGGCATACGAAGAGCTGGGCTGGGGAGGATATTGGGCCTGGGATCCTGTCGAAAATGCATCCCTAATGCCATGGCTCTTAGCCAGTGCCACACTTCACTCCATCATTATTGAAGAAAGAAGGGGGATGTTAAAATTTTGGAATATGTTTTTAATCATTTTAACCTTTCATTTTACTCTCTTGGGAACATGGATCACCAGAAGTGGTGTACTCGAAGGTCCCCATAGTTTTTCAAAGTCAAGCATTGGAACTCCCTTTATTATATTTATCATAGCTAGTTTTATTTTTTATCTCGGTCTTTTGGTTTACAGACAGGACTTATTAAAACCTGAAAGAAATCTCGAAGCCCTGACTTCTAAGGAAGGTAGCTTTTTTCTGAATAATTTTATTTTGGTACTGGCATGCCTTGTGATACTTTTGGGTGTTTTTTCTCCCCTACTCTACGGCAAAGAATTCAAATCTCCGTGGTACAACTCATGGGGAGTTCCCTCGGGAATTTTTCTTTTGCTTTTAATGGGAGCATCTCCCCTTTTAGCCTGGAGAAAGGGAGCAGATAGTATTTTTTTTGTAACACTTCTCAAGCCTTTTCTATTTGGAATTTTTGTAGCTATTTTATACTCAATCCTATACTCCAATTTTTTTACAAGATCTGACTACAGCATTAGTGATACCCTTGGAGAAGTATATTCTGTACTAACCGTAGGACTTGGAGCATTTACAATAGCAGGAATTGTACAAGAATTTCATCGTGGTATTATTGCAAGAAGAGAACAATTTACTGAGGAGACCTATTTAAAAGCATTTTCCCAATTATTACTCAAAAATAAGAGAAGATATGGGGGATATCTCGTGCACTTCTCTATGGTTTTAATTTTTATAGGGTATGCGGGGAATGCATTTAAAGAAAATACATCCTTTCGATTTTTTTATAACCTTATGGAACCAAAAGGGGATGAAATCGTTTATAGAAGTTTTGATAAAGCCATTATCGGAAATTACATCATTGAAGCCAATAGCTTAAAAATAGTTCCTATGATAAATGGAGATGAAGGTAGCGAACCCAATATTTTTAATGTAATCGTATCACAAAAAGCGTCATACAAAATCCAAAGACAATTAACAGAAACTGTGGATATGCTAACCGAACGTCGGTTCTACCCTCAAGTATCACATTTAACCGGGGGATTCGAATCGCATATTCCAACAAGTGAGCCTGCTATAAATTCTACACCCAAAGAAGATTTTTACATTCAACTTGGAGCCATTGAGAGCGGGCTCGAGAACAAAGAAAATCCCGACCTTCCCCTTCTATTTATGGATTATTATTTTGCGAGTAGAAACTTTTCAGAAAAGGCAAGATTGGGATCGAGATTTCCTGAACAAATTGTAGCTAATTTAGAGGTATGGATCAATCCTTTAGTTAAATTAATATGGTTAGGAAGTGTGATGTTTTTTCTCTCAGGATTGTATATAATTTTACCTGTGGGTAATACAAAATAAATCATGAAATCTAAACTTTTAATATTTATAATGACTTTTATTTTTAATCTGACCCTTCATTCTGAATCTATTTCTACAAATCTAACAGATGCTAATCATATATCAATATATCATGATGTCACATCCCGTATACGATGTATATGTCTACCCTCTCTAGCTATTAAAAGTTGTTCGTATAACAATTGTGTAGTGTCTGCCGATTTAAAGGTTTTTATAGAAAACAGAATTCGCAAAGGTGAAACAGGAGATACAATTGTCCAAAAATTACTAACAGGATTTGGAGAAGAGGCACTCAGTGATCCCATTATTAAAAAATTCAGTGAACAGGGTAGTACAAATATGGTCAATGGAGTTGTCTATGGCTTTGGGGAGAAAATTCTTGCAGACCCCGGATCTACATATATAAATCTTACTATATTTGCATTGGGATTTTTTGGTATTGCAATGATTCTTCTCTATTTTAAAAAATATAAAAGTACTAGCCTACAAACTCCCAGTAATTCTGATATCCCGGCAGCCCAAAAATATCTAAAGGAATTGGACTAGTGGATTTTCTATTATTACTCTATGCATCCATTTTAGGTATGATTTTAATTTCTCCATTTTTGTATTTCAGTCTGAATAAAAATGAGTCGGAGTTTAATTATTCGGATAATAAATTAAAAATTGAAAGAAAGATGCTCTTAGAAAATCTGAGGGATTTAAAAACCGATTTTGAAACAAAAAAGTTTTCAGAGTCTGATTTTAATAATCTTTCCTCTGATATTATTAAAAAACTCGAAGAATTAGATAAAAAAATGAAACTTACCGGAAATGAGGAAAACTCCTGTACTTGCGGAAAAATAGACCATATCCCTATGGCAATTTATTGTTATCATTGTGGTAATAAATTAAAAGCATAAATCCTTTTATTTCTTGCAATATTCAGATTATCTGTTAAAATACTTATTACAAAAATATAATTTCGAGTCTCTCATTCCAAAAGACAGGAGAAAAAATTGAATATAAAAATAAATACCGGTTTTTTAATTATAACTGTTTTTTTCATTGAAATTACAGGATTAACTGCATGGACGGATCATTTCTATGGAACCTACTACAGTTTAATAAATGTCCCTGAATTTAAAAAACAGGTCACAGTGGAATCCTTAGAATCATTTCTAGGCAAAGAAGCGGATAAATTAGCCTTAGAATTGGATAAAATCGAAGAGGCCTATAAAAAAGAAAATCCCCGTTATAGAGAAAGACCTGAAGACCTTAAATTTAATCCCAAGGACACTAAAAATCTAAGAGTAAATTTCTTAAGGGCTTTACGACTGAATACAGATATCAAACTAGCCCTATTTGTGCAAGAAATCCCCTCCAAAGAGAATCTCTCTAAAAAAAGCATTCCCTACCAAAATATTACCATTTTTGACGAAGATGAAGGTTTGAAGAAATATATTTTTTCTGAACTCAAAGAAGGTGGAAAAACTACTGCCCTTCAGGTTGCGGCAAGTGCCTCAGATGAGCCAGACTATGGTTTGGATATAGGGCTATTTGAGGATAGTTTAGACAAAACTGGAAATCCATCTGAAATGGGAAAGGCATACAACCTAGGAAAACAGGCTTTTGGTGATCCCAAGTTTTTTTACTCATCACAGGCCCCCCTTCACATGGGTTTTTACCATGAACCGGGAATCATATATGCTGCGGCTGGATGGGTCAAGGATACATTTCCTGATATGAGAATTCTTCAGTTTGCAATGTTATCAAAGTTTGCCTTTGCAACCGGACACGATTACTGGGGATATCGCTTTATGGGTTGGGGAATGCATTATATAGGAGATTTAACACAACCCTACCATTCAACCCTAACTCCGGGAGTGGGAACAACTACCAAGATGATAGCAAACCTCATACCCCCTTGGAAAAATAAAATCAGAGATAAAATGAGTGATCGTCACACAGCGATTGAACACTACCAATTCCACATTATGAGAAAAGCAATTGCTGATAATCCCGAATCCGAGTTTCTCAGTGCCTATTCCCGTTTTGAAAAAGACAAGGAGTACAAAGACTTTTCCTTTTCTTATATTCGTGATGTTCTTACCAAAGAATCAAACTCCAAATCAGATGGGTTGGACGATGTGTTGGATGATAATGAGGAAGTAATAAAATTTAAGGAAGGAAAGGGTATTGAACTGACAGTTATTGAAAATGAAAAAGTAAAAAAAACGAATATATACCTACTCGACCTTTTTTCTTCCTTTGGATCTCACACACGAAATTTCGCCAAATTCATTCTGGTGAAATAATCAAAATTATAAATCCTTCTTTTTTGAATGACCGAATAAGCCACTTAAAAGAGAAGGTAATCTAATGCCGGAGTGGCGGAATTGGTAGACGCACTGGTTTCAGGTACCAGCGAAGCGATTCATGGGGGTTCGAGTCCCTTCTTCGGCATAAACTACTCCTCCCATGCCTATCATTGATCTAAAATCCAGATTCCATAAAATTCTGGAAAACAATAAGCATTTTCCCGCAAAGCTCGTTTCTAATCAATTGAGCTTTATTGTGGATTCCGAATACCACAAACTATTTTCAGTCTTTCCCTTTCAGTCCTTAGCTAATAAATTTTGTTTGGTTGCCATTGGAGGATATGGAAGAAGGGAGTTATCTCCTTTTTCAGATATTGATATATTGTACTTACATGAAGGGCTTACAAATGAAGACCTAAATGAGATCATAAATTATTTTAATAATAGCTTTTACAATGCGGGCAAAGACATCGGATATGCCTGCAGAACTATCGAAGAATGTAAACAATATCTGGATAATTTGTATTCCTTTAATGCAATCCTTGATTCTAGATTTTTATTGGGTGAAAAATTAATTTATAATGTATTTGAAAGTGAAATTTTAAATAATCTTCCCATTGAAATTATTGAAGAACATAGAGAGTTTACATTAAATAGAATGGAAGCCTTAATTGGATCCGATCCTCCCCTTCATGTTTCCGAGCCAAATTTAAAAAATGGACCTTTCGGACTGAGAGACATACAAAATATTTACTGGATTGAAAAGGCTAATAAATCTATTTCTTCTTTTTCTGGCTTGGGCGTATTACCTATTTTTCATACTGGCGAGATACAACTCCTAGAAAATGCTTATGATTTTTATTTAAAAATTCGTAATACACTCCATCATATTAATGGCAGAAAAGTAGATATATTGAATATCCCACAACAGATAACAGTTGCTAAATTTCTGGGCTTTGGTGAAAATAATGATATAAATTCTGTTGATAAATTAATGCGGGAATTATATAGCCATGAGTCTGAAATCTATAAATTCATTACTCTTTACTTGGATTATAAAAAATATTATAATGTAAAGATGGATGAGTTTTATTATGAAGGTTTATATTTAAGAAAAATTCATTCTAAGATTTACCCCGACAAACACAGACAATTATTCACAGACCCGGGAACACTATATAAGGATATTTTAAATATTTTTTTATTGTGCCAGGAAAATTCTCTAGAACCCTCCCCCCTTCTACTCGGCGAAATACAATTCGCAGGTAATTTTTTGGAGGATAATTTTGCAAATTCTGAACATGCCGTAAAAATATTTAAGAAATTTATTAGCAATCAAAACAATATTGGAAAAATTTTAACTAAGATGCATCATTGCGGTGTGTTAGCTAAATTAATTCCAGAATTTGGGGAATGTACTAACTATTCTCTTTTTAGCTACCACCATCAATATACAATTGATGAACATACTCTTCTCATAATGAGAGAACTTGATAAATTAAGAGAAAATATATTCGAATATAAAGATATTCAGAAGATTTATAATAAAAGTTTTAAAACAGATATACTGGCATTGGCAATAATTATACACGATGCAGGGAAGGTGAAAGAGGGAGATCATTGTCAATATGGTGCTGAATTAGCAGTTGCCATTGGGGAAAGAATTGGACTTTCTGAGGATGAGATTTCCTTATTTAAATTTTTGGTTGAATCTCATATTCTTATGAGTGAGCTTTCTAGCAAACGGGATATATCCGATCCCTTTCTTTTAAATAATTTCGCTTCCATTGTGGCAGATGAAAATAGACTGAACCTTTTGTATATACTCACAATCATTGAT
>CANGZW010000058.1 GCA_947458405.1 Leptospiraceae bacterium | reverse complement strand
TCTAGTATTCCATTTTTCATCCAAACCCATATAGAGTTTTGGTGATACATATTTCAAAAACTGATTCATAGAAAGCATCACTAAGGGATGTGCAGAAAATGTACCACGATTTGGTAAAAATTTTAAAGGGTATCTGGTATCCATTTTATTCATGAACTCTTTTTTTCCACACACAACACCCACTGGAAGCCCTCCTCCCAATGTCTTACCATAAAGAACCATATCTGCCTTTATATTGAAATACTCCTGACAACCCCCATACGCTAAGCGAAAGCCGAGAAATACTTCATCTAAAATTAGTAATATCCCCTTCTCTTCACAAATCTTTCTAATTTCCTTTAGATATTCTCTGTACTCCTCTAAAGTCATTTGATTTGGGTGATTTCCTATAAATAATAGGGCATCCGCTTTTATGGATTTTCTAGGGAATAGATACTGCAAGGGATTGAGTAAAAGTGCGGCACAATTTTTTGCTTTTTTTAAATCTTTTAAGCTCGAAATCTCTTTTAAATCGGGAATTCCAGCCCATCCATGATACGCATCTTTAAACTTTAGAATATATTTTTTACCTGTGTTAAATTTCGCCAACCTGCAGGCATTTAATACTGCTTCTGTTCCGCTCATGTGAAAAGAGACCGCATCCATACCGCTGATTTCTTTTAAAATTTTTATATTCTCTAGTGTGACAGGGTGAACCGAATTTAAAAAAAATCCATATTCTTCATTTTGTATTACAGAATTTTTGATACAATTTTCATAAACCTCTTTTCCAAAAACATTCACTCCATAGCTAGAAAATGCATCATGTTTGGACTCGTCCTTATCTATCAAGAGAGAACTTTGATTTAAACTGAGAACTTGATCCACAAAAGGGAAAGGTACCCTATATTGAGCGGAAAATTCCAAATCCGGAAGAGACTCCTCCAATTTAGATTTTTCAATCTTTTGGGAAAATTTCTCTAGACTCTGTTTTCTTTTGTTAAGAATTTCTTCCGGAGGAGAGTCCGCACTGCATAAATCCAATTCGAATTTTTTGAGAAGATTTTTATAGTTCATTGTTTCTTATTATCCCAACCAAATATTATGTATTAGGGATATGTTTTTAATTTTTAACATACCTTACAGTACAAAATCCAAAGTACATTAAAATCATAACATAAGAAATAAACCGCTTGGGTATAAGTGCCCAAACAAAAGAAGTACGGAGAGGTAAATTAGAACTATAATTTCTTATCAAATCCTGTGTGGCAGACTGCCAACTATGTTTTTTGGCATATTCAATGGATTGAAGAGACAATGATTCCAGGCTGGAATTTAGATGATCAACTGCTTTAAAAAAACTGGAATCATCATTAACATTGTACATAAGCTCCGGGAAATCATTTAGATAGAGAGATCGAAATACACCACAATCTGGATAGATTACAGGAGTTCCGCATGCCATAGACTCGATCAGGGTAAAACCAAATGTTTCTGATAAACTCGATACTAAATGAAAATCAGCCTTCTGGTAATACGGTGTGAGCTCATCGTGATTTACAAAACCTAAAAATGATATATTAGGATTTTCAGAAAATAGACTTTTTAATCGTTGGAGCTCGGGTCCATCCCCTATTACTGTTAGCCTGTAGTCATTTAAGAGTAAGAATAAATTAAACAATCGGTCTAAATGTTTCTCGGGAGCAATCCTTCCTACATAGATAATTTCTTTTTTAAGTTTAGTCTTAGGTGAGGAAAAAAAGATATCGGTATCTATACCTGTTTTTATGATTTGAAACTTTTCAGGTTTGATATATTTTTGGGTTTCTTCATAATTGGAAGGTGCCATTATCAAATCGGCAACTATATTCTGAAATCTGTAATACATACTGATAATAGTTTTACAGATACTGACTAAAATTTTAGAGTTAAAGTATGATTTACTATAATAAGAGAGATTCACGTGGTTACTCAATACAAGTTTTGTACCTGTCATTTTAGTAAACAGTGCTATAATTGGAAACCATGCAAACAATGGCAATACTACATGGACTATATCATACTTTCCCATAAGAATCTTATAAAGTAGTTTTAAATTTGGAAAAACTGTAATTCTATTCCCTTTGTTCCAATAGTTTGTTATAGAATGAATACCAGTTGTAGTTTTATTGTGGAGATCGGGTCCATAAACTTCCACATTGTGGTTATTTTCATTGAGGTGTTTTAAGTATTCATCACAGCGAACAGCGATTCCATTCATTTGTGGAAGTAGATACTCTGTACAAAATGCTATATTCATCTCTCTATTCCTTCATTAGTAAGATAAATGAGAATAAAAAAGTGATTTATCTTTTCTTGATTTCTCATTTCCTATTCTACTTATAGGATTCTTTCAATTCAATTGAATTAGCATTATAATACAATTTAGTGAAAATGATAATGTTAGTTTGATAGTTATATGACAGATACTTGTAGTACAAATAATTAATTTCTGTCTTATAAATCCGATATGATAGAAATAATTATTAAAATATCTCCTAGAATTGAAACATCAATTTGTAATTTTATCGTAACGAATGAATAGAATTCAAGTTATTCACAAGAGATAAATCTTTCTTTTGAACCTTATTGAGGTATGAATTTAAAATTATTTTGAATTCATTTCTTAGGTAGGCTTTCTTTTAGATTATTAAAAATTCGTTACTACTCACCCGGAAAGAAAGTGATTGTACAAATTTTCATAATATGTTAAAATGTAAAAATGAGTTTTCTGAGCCGGGAAGAGTTCAAACTTTTAGCCAATGCAGATCTAGATAAGCTCTATGCATATTTAACAGATAAGTTTAATGCCCTCGAATTTAACAACAAACTCAAATCATTCATGTTCAAGAATCCAGAATCAAAGAACTCGAATCCCGACTAAATCAAAACAGTAAGAATAGCCACGAGCCACCTTCCAGTGATATTTTTCAGAAGGAGAGAGATCGTAAGACATCCCGTAGGAAATCATCATAAGTTTCCTTTTGGTAGAATAAAAGAACTCATAAAGGATGTCTTCTGGGCATTCAAGATAATCCAGATATTGATATTGGAAAAAGAAAGTCATACCCAAAGGTAGTAAATTTACTAAGAAGAATGGATCGGCACAAAGAGAATTTATTGAAATTCTTATTTACTACTGATGTCCCGTTTGATAATAATTTAGCGAAAGAGAGCACTGAGAATGTTTAAAGTAAAGAATAAAATATCTGGGTGTTTTAGGAACTCTCAGAGTGGAGAATTCTTTTGTCGATTACGTTCCTATATTGATACATGCAAGAAACAGAAGCTTCCAATTTTAGATTCTATTCTCTATGCATTTAACTTTAGTTCGTTTCAGTTTGCAAGGTAAGGATCTTACACCACTTTAAAGTATTACAACACCATGGAGGTTTCCCCTCGATATGGGACTTGAAGATGTCCCTACTCGGGGACCGGTTCTGCGAACGTTCGGGTTTCTCTTCTTTTTTGGTTACTTTTTTCTTCTCTTTTCATAAAGAGAAGAAAAAAGTAACAAAGAGTTTTGAGATTAAAGAAAAATTGAAATTAAAAAGAAATTTAGTATTTTGGATTAATTCCAAACTCGCTGAGTAGTTACTCTATTTCAATTTTAACTTGACACTTGATTTAATTTCTTTAAATTTTAAGAATGAAATATAGAATTTTAATCGAAGAAGATGAAGATGGAATTTTTGTTGCAGAGTGCCCTTCTTTGCCTGGCTGTGTATCTCAAGGGAATAGTCGGAATGAAGCACTAATTAATATCCAAGATGCGATCAAAGGTTATTTATTGAGCTTAGAAAAACACAAAGAGCCTGTTCCACCATCAATTCTAGAAGAAGTAGTTGAGGTGAATATTTGAGTTATTTGCCTGTAATTTCTGGGCAAGAATTATGTAAGTTGTTGAAATCCTTCTACATTTAAAATTTGACTCAAATTCGATTGAGGAATGCCCGTTTCTAAACATAAAGCTCGGACAGTGATACGAATTTCTTCTAAAAATTTTCTTTTTAAGATTTTGACTTATATCTAGATGATATTCGTGTAACTATTTAAGGTATAAAAATTTCAGTCTCGGCTATCTGATTATCCTGAGAACCTTCTCCTCCAATTACCTTCACTCTTCCATCACTTAATTCTATTGATGTATGATAAGCTCTGGATTGCTTCAAGGAACCCATCTGAAAAATTGAATTATTAGTAGGATCAAATAGTTCTACTGAATTCTGAACAGCACTACTAAATATCCAAGCAGATCTACCTCCTGTTATTAAAACTTTACCGGAAATTAGCTTAATCGCTCTATGTTTTAATCTTGATTCTTTCATAGAATTGATTTCGGAAAAAGAATTAGTATTTGAATTAAATATTTCTAGGTTAGCTAATGCTGTGTTATTTGAATCACCTCCACCAATAACCAAAACATTACCCTCCTGTCTCAGGAAAAAGAGACATCAAAAAGAATTGAAATTTTGTTCGATATGCTAAAAAAATTATTTAGCGTTCGAGAGGATGCAAAGAGATTCCATCGCAAAGAAATTTTTAAACCCTTGGAGGCGGACTATATGACATATTTAGAAGAGTTAGAATTAGAGTATGAACTCAATGTTTAAATTTGAAACTACAAAGATTCAATCATTTCAAAAGGATTCAATAAACTCAGTCCACATTTTTTAAAGTCTGAAACATTACGGGTAACTAGAATTCTATTGTGATGAATAGCAGTAGCCGCAATCAGAGAGTCTGCCAGTGTCATACTGATTCCATTTTTCTCAGATTTTATTCGTAGTACGCTTGCCAAATTCGAAATAACAATATCTATGGGTAGGAATTCAGGAGAATAAGAAATGAGTTCACTCCACCAGATTTCTAATTTTTTCTTCTGCTCTATTTTAGAACGATTGATTCCGTATCGCAACTCATGGTAGGAAATCACACTTAGTACGAGGGATTCCTGTTGGGATATCCACTTTACAACTCCCAGATTACGTTTGGGTTTTGTTAGCTCGGAGATGATATTTGTATCAATAAGATACATCTTTAAAATAAAGAATCTCTTCTATCCGAACGGGAAGGAAGTTCTATCTCAGGTAAGTTTTTTTTATCCACTAATTGAATGCTGTATTCGGCGAACTTTGCCCATTTGGGACGTCGATGAAGTACAACATCAAGATCTTTGAGACGATTGTACTCTTCATAGCTCAATACGACCGCAACTGGATTTTGTCGATTGCATACTATTTGGGGTTCTTTTACAGCCAGTGAAATTAATTTTGAAAACTGTGATTTGGCATTGGCAATTTTCCAGTCCATTTTGAACTCCTTATAATGACTATATTAGACTTATTTTTTTGATAAATATAGTCAAGTATTTTCTTAGTGATTATTAGGTTTAATACTGGGATCATCCAAACTATAAGAGCATAACCCAAAAGGTTTGAGAGGGAACTGATCCGCCTAACAGTTTCTTTTGGTTCCGTTTATAGGAGGAACATTGATTTTTATGTTCTAAAAGATATAGAGATGCTACTTCAAAACCATTTCTTTCCATCACCATTTCGCGAGCTCTCGAGCGTAACAAAGGTTGTTCTGTAAGCGAGCTTACAACACTGCTTATTTCAGGAAAGATTTTGGTAGTTAACTTTTCTGGATCTCTCCGAAAACAGCCAAAGCTAGTAGTACAGATCCGTTTTGCTATTAAAAAATCCTTTTCTCTGCTGTTGAGATGGGTATGAACCCTAGGTTACTGGAAGTTTGTTGATTAGGGGGTTGCAATTGTTCTAAATTTATTTTTAAATTTAATCACTGAGCTCATATTTAGTGTTTGAAGATCTTTAATATATTGTTTCAGTTTAATCTTGATCCATGCTTGCAAGATATTATTTTATCAATAGAATAAGTCCTAGTTAGTAATTGTGCTTTGATATCAATTAATGATATATAATTGCATTGTTTTCATATCAATAAAAATTCCACATTTTCTTTGAAAATTTTACCTATCATATAATTTTTACCTTAATTTGGGTATTGATAAATTCTATCTAAAAAGTACTGAGTTTATGATATTTTAGATAATTCAAAAGTTACTAAGGAAAATAAATTTCCGCTTTTTTAGTAGAATTTGGGAAAGAAGCCAATTGGGAATTATAAATACTTCCCCCTATAATTATAACTGCACCACTTTTTAATTTTTTAGTAGCAAATTGAATTTTACCTTCGCTAATTTCAGCTGTTGTCGACCATCTCCCTAAACTAGGATTAAACAATTCAGCCGCTAAATTTATAGTAGTTAAACCAGCAGTTCTAAAATATCCTCCAATAACAATTACATTTCCATTATCTAGAAGTACGGAGGTATGTTGGACTCTAGGATTATTCATATTTGTAGATACTGTCCAAGTACCTGAATTTGGATCAAATATTTCTGTGCTACTCAAAGTAGTAGTGTTGTTATCAAATCCACCAGATACTAATACTTTTCCATTATTTAATAGTACAATTCCAAAGGTTCCGGGGGATCTTACAGAATTCATAGATCCAGTCAATGTCCAATTATCAGTTAGTGGATTGTATATTTCGCAAGAGCTTGATATTGTATAACCAGGAGGCCAATTTCCAACATATCCTCCAACTATTAGAACTCTTCCATCATTAAGTAATATTCCATTTTTATCCCCCGGTCTAACTATATTCGTAGATCCAGTACTACTCCACAATCCAGTATTAGGATCAAAAATTTCTGTTGTCTTCGTTACACAATCTCCACAAGCATTGCTAATTGAACCACCTACTGCTAGTATTTTTCCATTTTGTAATCGAATCAATTGATGTCCATATCTTGGAGTATTCATATTACCAGCCTGAGTCCAATTTTTAGTATTAGAATTATAAATTTCTGATGAATTGAGAACTGTTCCAGCCCCTGAGATATAACCTCCTGAAATCAAGACCTGATTTCCAGTAATTTCTGCGGAGGAATGACGTATTCGCTGTGTTGACATATTCCCAGTAAGGCTCCAATTTCCAATTTCAGGGTCTAAAATTTCAGAAGAAAGTAACCCTGATGCTCCATCATATCCACCACTAACTATAATTTTTCCATCTGCTAAGATATTTGATATTAAATCTCCTCTAGAGGCATTCATATTCCCAGATAACACCCAAGTCTCTTTCGGCTCAAATACCCCTTTCAAATTCAGCTTAAAATTACTATTTGTTAAATCATCATTTGGAATAGACAGTTCCGCCACCTTATCTCCCAAGACGTTTGTCTTAAAATTCACAGTAAAAGACGTTGAATTCCCAGGAATCAGTGTAAACAAACTCGGATTTGTAGCCGTAAAATTGCTAGCATTCGTCCCACTGATGATTGTTTTTTGAGTTCCTCCTGTCAAATTTAGGCTAGCAGACGAATTGTTAATAATAGTTAAAGTTGCCGTGTTATCAACATTTGACTTTGTTCCCTTAATCTCAATCGTATCCCCATTCTTGTACTCCACTGTCCCCACCCTGACCGTTTACTCGGTTTAGGGACAGAGCTAAATGGCGCAGTGGTCACCCCAGTCACTGTAAAACTAGCTCCTGCCGCTGGAACTGCTGTAGCAGAAGTGGTGCTTGTTACTGTAATCGTCATTGTTCCCAATCTCACTCCTGAGGAACTCGTAACTGCTATAGTAAAGACTGCCACTCTTAGGTTTAGGGACCAGTTCCCCCCTGAATCAGTTGAAGTTGATGTGGAAACAGTTCGACCGACAGATTCAGTCTCTCTGACACTTGCAGAGTTTGCTACTGTCAAAGTCGCATTGGCAATGGCAGTTCCACTTGAGTCGACTAGCTTTCCACTAACGGTCGCTGTGGCTGTGGGAGTTATGATAGCCAATTGCCCTAAGAATTGGTTTGTCAAGAGTCCCGATGCCCCATCGAAGGGATGATCAAAGTTAGCCGCTACACATCCCAACTGGGTGGAAATCATAACAACATGAAATAATTTAATGAAATAGTTAGTCATAAGTTCTCTCTTCTTAAAATTTAAAATGAAATTGGAAATTCCCAAACTCTTCTCTGTTGTTTTGATTTGAACCTATATAAGTTGCTGAGCCAACACCTATTGGCCGAACTCCCATATCGAAGCTGAAGAAATCCTGCTTAGGGATATTTGTAATGGCTCCCGCATCTATAATATTCCATAGCCAAAAACCTCCTAGCAACCCAACGGAAAGAACTGTAGCCTTTTCTTGAGTAACTAACTCAGACTTTGCGGACTGTAATTGTAGGTATGTTGGAAAAAATAAATCTGTTCCTGGATATACTGGTGTATTTGAATATGCATTTTGTGCCTGTGCCAAACTTTGTAAATTATATGCAAGATATCCTGTGAGGGTAATTGCCGTAACACCATAAATTCCCCCTTTCATCTTATCTCCAGCGTAATACTGCCCCCACCCAGGAAGAAAGGTCGATCGAAATAAGATGTCTGCCCGACTCACAGGAATCGGGATTGGTTTTTCAGTTAGACTTGGTTTATTTTTATCTGGAGTGAAGGAAAGTGCAAGGTCTCCTGTTTTTTCTCCATGTATCTTGGTATATGGTTTCTGTTGTTTATTCTTTCTGGTCGACCATTCTCTAACTCCCTTTTGGACATATTGTTCAAGCTCCATAAAACTGACGATACCGTCCCCGTTGGAGTCAGCCTTTCCCTCAAGACCCAATACCATATACTTGGTAAAGACACCATAATCGGATTCATCGTCTTCAAAGCTATAATAGCCTGCTCTTGTTGAATAGAAAGTTGCTGTAACTTCAGCTTCCGTAAAATCCTTTTCTAAAATGCTATTGCGAGAGGAACTTTTACTGGAATACAATACATCACGACAGGCATCCAAGACAAGAAGAGATTTTTTTATACGCTTTGCTTGGAATCGCTTAACAATGTCCTGTACTCTTAAAGATGTGTTGAATTGCTTATCTGTGACAGTGTCAATAGTCACAAGGTAACCATTTTCATCGGGATCACTTATCCCATGCCCTGAAAAATAAAAAATAAATAGATCATCAGGATCAGAAAATCGAAGAACAGAATCTAATTTTTCTTCTATATTGAGCTTAGTTGGGTATAGATTATCTTTGTCTTTTCTAGGATCAATATCATCTGTCATAACAAAAACTTGGTCAAATTGACCTTGATCCTTAAGAATCTTTCCCACAATTTTCGCATCATTTCTTGCTTTTGAAAGATCACTAATTGCTGTATCTTGATAATTATTGATACCTATTACAATTGCATGCCTTTTTCCCGAATTATATTCATCTAATTCCTTTAATTTTAAACCTTTTGACTTAATATCATATAATTTTTGTGACTTATTACGTATTGTAACACTTTCCTCAGATGGTGTAATTGAAGACTTTGTAGAATTTTCAGGGTTTAATAAATTAGGAGATTCATTAAGTAAAGCATCATTGTTTTCTAATTGCTTTTTTAACTCTTCTTTTGAGAATTTACTTTCTTTCTGAATACTTTCAACATCTTTCTTAAGACGTTTCGCTTTTTTAGTTTCAACTTTCTGTTTAATATCAGATGTGAAAATATAAAATGGAAATAGTAATAATAGAAAAATTTTTATCATATATAATATAATAATACCTTTATTATAAAATATTATTTCACTTATAATTTAAAAGTTTTTTTTATATGAATTTTAAATTTTTAATCATTTAAGATTATAATTTATCAATGTGTCAAAAAATATTTATATTTTCATTATACCACAAAAAAAGACTAGAAGAAATATTTCTGGGTTCATGTCGCTATAACTCCTAATTTCTACCCATTTCAGTTTTCATAACAAGATATGATGGCGGGTGGAATCCTACCTAACTTCAGAGGAACCGCAGTGCATGACTTCTTTAAACCTTTTCTAAAATTCGAGTGTGAACATTCCTTCTGTAACGCTCATCTACTATGAGAATTGATAGGTGCTTATGAAACTACAAAGCAAGTATGGACAGAAATGATGCTAGGTGTACTCATAACGGGATTGGATGCAAGAAAAGAATCTATTTCCGAGACAGCTTCATTGGATATCCTTAAAATGTATGACAAGGCAATTCTAATGGGCATTCAAGAAAATCCAGATATTGATATTGGAAAAGGAAAGTCATCTTCAAAAGTAGTAAATTTGCTAAAAAGAATGGATCGATACAAAGAGGAACTATTGAAATTCTTATTTACTACTGATGTCCCGTTTGATAATAATTTAGCTAAAGAGAGAACTGAGAATGTTTATAAAGTTAAGAATAAAATATCTGGGTGTTTTAGAAATTCTATCAGTGGAGAATTCTTTTGCAGATTACGATCCTTTATTGATACGTGCAAAAAACAGAAGCTTCCAATATTAGAATCTATTCTCTATGTATTTAACTTTAGTTTGTTTCAGTTTGCAAGGTAAGTTTTTTAAGTAACTATAGAGTAATACAATACCCCGGAGGTTTAGGGAGTGGAGCGACCGTCCGGGTTTCTCTTCTTTTTTGGTTACTTTTTTCTGCTCTTTACATAAAGAGAAGAAAAAAGTAACAAAGAGACTTGAGATTAAAGAAGAATTTAAATAAATTAAAATTAATTTTTTGAACTATTTACGAACTCGCTGAGTAGTTATAAAAATTCATAGAATCGTAATATAAAACACCACTTCGAATTATATAAATTACTTGACATTCTGATTTCAATTATTAAGATTACATTACGAAATTAATACAAATATTACTAAATTGTAATATTAGACCTGTGGGAATTCTTCAAGATAAGGCATATTTACTGTTTGGAATTGCGGTAAATCCAATTGATCCTAATCAACTTTTCTACATCTCTATCATTTTAGTAAAAGGAGGAGTATTCAATGGATTTTAAGACACTATTTGGCATATTGGAAATCTTTACCATTTCCGATCAAAGGAATTGGTACCTTAGTGATTCCAATTTTTTTTCATCACAAATCAGTTGGGACTGGCAGGTGAGTCTTTGGTGGACTTCCCTTACTTTTTTTTCCTTCTTGAATATTTTTATTTGGTGGAGAACCTATCTATGGTTCCAAAAGGAATCCCCCAACTGGTTTCCCAGGGATCTATCCTTTGTAAAAATCCAACTCTTCCTCTCGGCAGGCTATGTTTGGGTTTGTGCATTTCGTTCTATCATACCGAGAGCAGACGTTCAAAAGATTGTGATATGGGATACATGGTTCTCCTCTATACTGGTAGGTAGAAGTGTGGCTACAGTTGCAGAACTCTGTCTTGCCGCCCAACTGGCACTCTTCTTAAATTTCATTTCTAAAAAATATGAATCAGATTTGGTTCGGATTCTCTCTTATTGGATATTTCCTATTCTCTTTTTGGCAGAATGGTTCTCCTGGTACTCTGTTCTCACAACCAACTACATAGGTAATACAGTAGAAGAATCCCTCTGGTGCCTATCTGGAATCCTATTGGTGATATCTTCACTTTCATTAGTCCAAAAGACTGAAGGCAGAGAGAGGCTTCTATTTCTAACCATGGGAATATATGCTTCACTTTATGTTATATTTATGACAACCGTAGATGTACCGATGTATTACGCTAGGTTCATGGACGATACCCTGCAAGAAAAAATCTATTTTACTTTATCACAGGGCTTTCACGAAATCAATACGAACTGGTATGTAACACATAGCTATTCTGACTGGGAAGGGGAACAGGCATGGATGTTTTTGTATTTTACATCTGCCGTTTGGGTGAGTTTGGGAATGATACGAACTCCATTTCTTCTGAGACAAAAAGATCGACTACGTAGCTTTAAGGGTGTGTTTACTCAAAATATTCGAAACAGTTGAAACGAAAATCTAAAAGAGAGTCACTCACTAGTAAAGAGAAGTGACTCTCTAATTCAAAACTAGGATCCATACTAGACTATTTTACACAGGTTGCCGTAATAACTCGATTGCTTCCCGATCTACCCACTGCAACGAAAGTATCATTTCCATAGGCAACATCAAACAATGCGATATCCCCTGCAGGCACAGATGTCCAATTAATAGCATTGGTTGAATATATAGTTCTATTTATTCCACTATAAGCCACACTCACAAATAATCCATTCCCATATGTAATACTATACCATGGGTTTGCTTCTGGAGTGGATGAATAATTCCAATTTTTTGCATCTGAAGAGTACATAATACGTTTATTACCATATATAGACGAGGCTACAAAAAGATTATTTCCAAATGTAATGCTATTCCATATATTTTGTTCAACATTTACTGGAGCCCAGGTAATACCATCTACTGAAGTCATCACTCTATTAATTCCAGAACTGGATACCACTACAAATTGACCGTTCCCAAAGGTAACAGAATTCCAAGAATTTTTTTCTGATGGTTCTCGAAGAGTCCAGGTGATTCCATCGTTGGATGTAATAACTTTAGTTGATCCTAACGTCGGAATAACCACAAAGGTACCATTCCCATAGGCAATCCCCACCCATTGATTTTGTTCGGGTGGTGTTCTAGATGTCCATGTAATACCATCAGGAGATGTCATAATTCTATTTATTCCTGCATTTGATATGGCTACATAAATATCATTACCGTATATAACTTTAGTCCATACATTTTGCTCTGCCGCAACTCTTCCGGTCCAAGTAATACCATCAGGAGAAGTCATCACTCTATTCGTCCCACTACCCGCTACAGAAACAAATTGATTTTTACCATAAGTTACTCCATACCAATCATTTTCTTCTGGAACTGTTCTTCCAATCCATGAAGAAATACCCGTACAGGATGTGGAAACTGGAACTGGAACTGAAACCTCTTTGAGTGAATCTAATTCTTTTGTAGAGGCTTTATCCTTTTTAGAGCATTGAATGAAACTACTTACAAGTAAAATTAGAATTATTATAGATATTACAACAAATTTTGTTGGGTTTTTAAGAATTAAGGTTAATAATTTATTTTTCAAAGTAAACTTACCATACCCTAAGGGGTATAATTGCCAAGTAATTTTTTAATTTAATTAATTTTATACAGTTCAATAAATTCTTAAACTTAGAATAACTATAAAATTGAAAATAAAATAATTCGTACTACCAAATATATGGTATAATTCTTTTTCTATTTTTAGGATATTCTCTAACATTTTCATAGTACCATTCTCTAGTTCTATGACTTCTGCCTGAGAGATAACAAGTCATAATATAAAAAACAAAATAGGCATCAATATAAGTTGAACATATTGCAATACCCAACCAAGAAAGTAACTCAAAGAAATAATGAGGACATACAACTTTCGAAAACAATCCTTTATTTGGAATCCTATACTCTAATGAATCTGAATTCCCTTCTAGTGATCGTAAGTCTGCTAATATTTTATGGTGATAAAAGTTAAAGGATTGTCCTACAAAAAAGATAAGTATCCCTAAGTATATATAGCTATTATCTATATCCATATTTTCTATACGACCAAGTAGAGATCCAAATAATAATCCAATATTAGAATACATAAAAGTAATTAAAACAACCGCTATTAAATTTATTCTACCAGAGTATTTATGCAAAAAAAGAACTTCTAAACATCTCTTTGAAAAATGTACTACAAATAAAAATAAATTTGAATATTCCCATAAAGAATGTTCGGTTTTTTGAAAATTCCATTGGCTAAGATAAGCAAGTATAGGGAAAAAATATATCACAAACATTCCATATTTAGAGGGGAGTCCAGAATTTTTTGAAAATTTACTATACGGAAGATTATATTTTCCAGAAGATTCTATCTTAAACGCTAGAAAACCAATCAATATATAGGTCAATTGGATATAAAATGTGTATTCATTTGATGAAGTAAAGTTCATGGTTTATTTGACACTTGTAAGATATTTTAATAATGAAATAGAAAGATCGGGTGTTCCTGATTTTAAAATCGTGATTTTCCCCTCGTTACTGCCTATCTTGTCCAGGAGAAGATTGGTAACCATTTTAGCTATCACATTTGTTCTTTCCATAAAAACAGAATGATGCTCGATTGTAACCCAATCTCCAATGAAGAGTAAATTTTCAATAGGAGATTGAATACCAGGTCGATTTGCCTCATCCCCGGGTCTAAAGCCAGTGTACGTATCCCATAAGTTAATATAAAATTCAGAAAAGTCATTCAGTTCAGGGAATACTAATTTCAGCTCATCATGAACTAAATTGGCTATCTCTTTATGACTATATTTGGTCATTTCCTGCCATTTAGAAACCTGAACCTCGATAAGATCAATTTTCTTTTCTTTTAGTTCAGGAATCTGTTTTGCTGACCAGTTCGATGTAAAACCCAAATAATTGTAGCCAGTTGGCATAAAGTCCATAGCACTATATTTACCTTCAGGAAATCTTTTATCCCAAACATTGCTATTCTCATATAATAAATTAACACATAATATTTTAGCATTTGTTAGTTTAGTTATTTTATGAAAATAATCATCCTCTTTATTCAATCCACTTAGAGAAATAAATTTACGTGCTCCTACTACATCCATGGCAGTTATAAAATAATCTGCTTCATAAATACTTTGTTTTACATTTGTTACTACTTCTAGCTCTGAGTGATGAGCACCACAAAATGGACAATGCTCATATTCTCCATCACTCATGACGTTTCCACAAATCCGACATCTCTTGAATTTTCCAGAGGGGTATCTTTCATTTGTAGTGACCGATTTTATTTTTCCATTTTCTCTTTGAATACTAGTAATTTCTTGGTTATAAATAATCTCTCCCCCATTGGATTTTATATGCGAAATCATGGGGTTTATAAAAGTTTCATCGGGGGGCCATTTGTATAGGTCAACTTTAGAGTCTGAAGGAAGATTTCCCAGACACATAAAATTAAAAATGGCTAGAGCAGAACATTCTTTTGTGGTCATAAAAAATCCCATTTCTGCTAGGGCATCAAAAAAATGTTTTATGTATTCCAAGCTCATCCCATTTCCGACCGCCCAGTCATAAAACGTGATACTATCTAAATATAAACGATCCTCTTTGTTTAGATAATCAAATCCCCACATCTTTAGGGATGTAATTAAAGTCTCTAGCATATTAGATGCAGGAACCTGTATATCTTCCCTAGAGGGAATATATACACCATTTTTAAGCATTTCTATCCTATCAAATGGAATAGGCCATTTTGTATTATGTATTTTACTTTGAAAGCCTCTCTTCGATACAAAATAATAAAAGGAATCATTTTCCCCGAGATGATTTATTTCAATATTGTGTCTGCCAAGAAACTCTCTTAAATTTTTATAAAAACCCCAGATTGCATGTAATCCATGCTCTCTAGAATACCCTTTTTCTCCAAAATGCTCCTTGGCAAAGTTTTTATCCTTCCATGTTTTTAATTTTCCACCCGCAGAGGCTGTCTTTTCTAATAGAGTTACTTTAAATCCCCGATCTGAGAGCTCACAAGCTGCCTGTAAACCTGCTAATCCACCTCCCATGATACATACAGTCTTACCATTCGGTGACAGTTTGACATGATTTTCTTTTAAATAAGGAAAAGATTTTTTATAGTTTGGATTTCCAAAATATGAATATCCTACACTACCCCCTAAGCCGGTCGCACCCGTTAAGAGGATTGATTTAAGTGCTAAATTAAGAAATTCCCTTCGCTTCATTTATTTCAGCACTTTTATTATCAATAATTAAATTATAGAAATATATTATAAAGAATACTAATGCAAAAAAGAGAGATGTATCAATATTCTGTTGATAGATTGTATTACGAAGAATTAAGGCAATAATTAACATTATAAGCCTGAGAACCACATACCCAAAATGAAACTTTTTACTTAAATTTTCTCGAAATAACAAGATAAGATCAAAAGGGGTAAAAACTAATATCATTAGGGTTTCATTCATAAATGGAAAAGAAGTAAATAACCAAACCGGGAGTGAATAGATTCCAGCGATCCCAGAAAGCAAACAAAAGAGCTGTATACCCTTACTCTCCAATCTAGCTTTAAAAAAAATTGGAATTTGACTAAGTATCACAAATATCAAATAAAAGAAAGTTAAATTTCCTAATATATCAATTCCAATTCTGGGCAATCGCCAAAGATTATTATGTAATACCTGCTTATCTTTTACTAATTTTGCATCTTCTAAGCTAATGAGTAAATCAAAAGGTAAATAAATCAACTCACTTCCTGTTCTAATCTTATCTGTATCATGATCTAAGAGTAGTTTCTCACTGATTCTCAACCAAACAATATTATCTGAATAGGGAATGAGTCTAGATCTCCAAGTTCTTTTATTGGATTCTGTTTCTAATGAAATTTCTCTAGCCAGAGTTGTATTTATTAAGTCTCTAATGTAGGTTACGCAGTTACTGGTGAAATTATCATAGTAGTAGCCTTCTTCGTTCTTAAGAATTAATGCATTGAGGTTACTTAAAAATTTAAACTTTTCTTCAGAATTAAATATAAATTCAGAGGCATATAATCCCCTTCCTGTAGAATCCCACTGGGAATAGGCAATTTTCATAGGTATTACAGTAATATAAAACTTTGCATCTCCTTTTAAAAATCTCCATATAAAAGAAACTGACTCGTCGTACACTCCAAAATCAATAAAATAATCTTTTTGGTTATTTTGATTTTCTTGAAATACACGCAAAGCTGAATGCCCGAAGGCTGTTGTAACATGTGGGAGTGTGTCTATGGTTAATAATTGGATATGAATTGAATCAATCTCAGTTGGTTTTATATCTTTTATGAAAGTGAGAAAGTTATTTTTATAGGTTAAATTATTTTGTATCACTTCTTCCGAATATAAAGAAATATTATTTATAAAAAATGATATAATAAAAATTATAATATTAATATTCATTTTATTTAAAATAAAAGATGGGAATTTAAAGGATTTTATTATTAAAAATACTTTATTCATTTTGCATTACTCTGCTGTTCTACGATATATGCTATAAATGCTTTAATGCGACCTTCCGGCACGGGGAGACGAAAGTAGTGATCATTTCTCCAAGAAGGATAAAGTGGTATACCTTCTAAATGGCTATCGGATAAGAGGTTAATCCCTTCGTTAGGTCCAAATTGAGAAAGATAGTTGTAAAACGGTCTTGCCCTATCTGTTACCAGCCTATAAGTTGGGACACCCACTATATTCACAACAATCACTGATTTAGGAATGAGAAGTTCACCACCCAAAGGAGCATCATCGCCCCCTCTCATAGAAACGAGTCCATCCCAACTGTATCCAAATAGCCAAAAATATAATTTTCCTTCCATTCTGTACAACCAATGATCCATCATTCCATTGACTATATAACTTCCCTTATTGATGCCACCAAAATTAAACCAACCCTTTAATCTTTCAAAATAAGGCTCTTTTCCACAGTATTCTAATGCTTTTTTGAAGTCTCCGCTCCCTTTACTTGCAGAGCCTATTATAATACCATTTACTTCTGTATGACTTTTTATAAATTCACAAATTATTTTTCCATTTTTCTCAACCGTTCCCGATTGATCAGTTTGTATTACTGCTTCACTGATACCCATTTGTCTTACAATTCCTCTGATCATTCTGCCATCAGCATCCACCTCTGTATTATCTTTGTAAAACATTCCGGGGGCTATAGCAAAAAGTAAGTTTTTAGAGGAAAAGTCAGGTGTATTCTTTGTAAATTCAGTGTCTTTTTTATGTATGTAGTCTATTAATTTTTTGTTTAAAGGATCAGTTATCGCCCTGTGATAAAAAACTGCCGCGGCTTTATCTATACTTCCCGATTCTTTCATGATTTCGAATAAAACGGCTCTATTTAAATCTTTTAGTTTTCTATATTTAGGGTAGCCTGCCGCCCAATCGAGATTTACTTTTTCATCATCGCAAATATAGTCAATGTAGTAATCACTGCCATCACATTGGTACTGTTTAATTTTATCTTGGGGGTTGTTTAACTTTCTGTCTGCAGTACAGCTTAGAATAAGAAAGAATAAAATAGCAGGTAAAAGTTTAGGGAGGAACAATGTTTTTTTATACAAAATATTTTATAATCATTCTTGAAAATAATAAAACGCTTCTGAAATCTTAAATTATCTAAAAATTAAACAATTTAAAATGAATCAGAAACGTTTTAAAGACTCTATTATTATTTAAATCTTAAGAATTAAATAAACTTTAGATCAGGTTCCATTAACAAGTAAGCAACTTTCAACAAGAACTGAACCAAGTAGAGAGTTAATGCTAGCATCTACTGACTGAACTTTTGTAATTCCACCTTGTTTTGCGGCTTCTGCTAAACTCATATCACCACTTCTAATTAAGCCGAGAATTGACTTAGTACATGCTTTTCCTGTTTTGGTTCCAACTGGTTTACCACCATCTTTTCCCCATACGCAACCAGATTCATTGTTTGTTGTGATATCACCAGACCAGGTACAGTTTAGGTTAGATTTAACATTGTCCATAATAGATCCAGATCCAGCAGGGTTAATGCTAGGATTTCCAAATCCGGATCCTGATCCGCTACACGCTACAGTAACTGCAAATGCAACAGCAAGTGCTAGTCCGATATAACTTTTTAAGTTTTTATTCATTAGTATCTCCTAATTAATATTATGAAAAACATAAATTATCTCAAAACTTAGTCAATAATAATTTAATTCTTAGCACCCGCTTTTTTTAATAAGTTTGTTATTTCTCCCTGTGAACTATTCATTGAATGAGAAAGTGCTGTGTTTCCTTCCTTGTCTCTTAATGTTAAATTCGATTTTTTAGATAATAGTACAGAAATAATTTCTTGATTTCCCTGCAGAACCGCCTTCATAATAGCAGTCTCTCCTTTTTTGTCTTGTAAATCTAAACTAGCACCCGCCTGTACTAAAAGTTTTATTACATTTATTTCACCCATATTAATAGCCCATATCAAAGATGTGTTTCCTATGTCATCCTGAACATTTAAGTCGGCTTTATTAGAAATTAAGTATTGTAATGATTCTATTTGACCTTTTTTGGAGGCAATTATCGTAGCTGTTCTACCCTCATTATTTTTAATATTCAAATTAACTTTTGCTTTAACTAACATCTCTACTGCTTCTATGTTACTTTTATATATGGCTTTGATAAGGGCTGTTTCCCCTAAATTATCCTTTATATTCAAGTCTGCATTTAATTTGATCAAAAGGGCTAGGATAGTGTCGGATTGTGCCATAGTTGCTATCATAGCACTCGTCATTCCCATGCTGTTTTGTTTATTGAGTTGTGCCTTATATTTTAGTAATTCCACCGCGATTTCTAAATTACTCCTCAAGGAAACAATCATGAGTGGAGTCCAAGAAAGATAATCTTCGGAGTTAACATCTGCCCCTTTCTCCAATAGATATTTTACAACCTCTACATGATTGAAATTGATGGCATTCATCAGTGCGTTTCTCTTTTGGTAGTTGGAATTATTGATATTTATACCCGATTCCACTAGCATTTTTACAATGCTTAGGTAACCATGTCCCGCGGCGTACATAAGTAGATTACTATCCGTACTATCAAGTACGTTTAAATTATTTCCATCGGAAATATATGTTTTAACGTAGCTCTCATTTCCATCTCGCACTGCGTTGAAAACTTTTTTTTGCTTTAAACAACTGCTAGTGAAAATGATGAAGAGAAGTGCGATTATAATTTTGATTGATTTTTGCATAAATTCCTTCTTTACAAATATTTGAGTCTTAAATTAGATTTGCGTCTTCTTTTTGGGGTGTTAGAAATAAAACCATCACAGAACCTATCACCAACAGCAAAGAAATCACCTGTGCATATGTGAAATTTCCAAATAAGAGATTTCTATCTCCTCTGAAAAACTCTATAATAAATCGATTGGTGCCATAGAATATCCAAAAAATAAAAAATAATCTTTTATACGACCATGGTTTTGATTCTATTATTTTCAACATAATAGTAAATATACTTAATATAAATATCTCATAAATTTGAGTGGGATGCACACGCGGATAAATAACTGGAAAGGGAAGTAAGCCCAGTTTTTCCAATTCTAGTTTGTAATTACCCGTAGCGGTAGGAGGATAAAATTGGCTTAACTGAGCTAGGTTCTCAATTCCCAATTGTCGTAAGGAAGAGAGAGAATCAGGAAGAGGAATATCCGCAAGATTTACATAGTCTTTAAACATTTGTGAAATTACACCTAAGGGATCTTTTTGGTTGGCATAGAATTGATTTAAGTATCTCCATTCATTCATCCATGCATCACTATTTTCTGAAAACGTAGTACCAAATATTGAAGAAGTGGGAAGACCATAGCCATCTCCATTTAAAAAACAGGCTAAGCGACTTATACACAGACCTATTGAGAGGGGAAGCATTAGGGAATCACACCAATGCAAAAAATCTTTTTTTGTTAAATGACAATAGATATATGCTCCAATGGCAGTTCCTATTGTACCACCTAGTATTGCAAATCCACCGGAGGAAGAAAAAAAGAGGAAGGGTTTTTGTAAGAAATTCTTTTGGTCCCAAAATAAAAAATGAAACAATCGGGCAAAGAAAAATCCACTGAGGATTGAATAACCCCAGGCGGAATTGAACCAATGCAATGCATATCCAGCTTTTAGAGATCGTTTTCTTTGATAAAAATAACCAAAGATAAGAGTGATTAGTGCCCAATGACCCTCATAGCCCCTAAAATGAAAAATCCACCAATTAATATTTACAGGATACATATATTCTCTAACAAGACACTATATATCATTTTTCTTGTAAATAAATTTTTATTGTTTTTTTGCTCTATCATACCAGAGAGAATATACTACTGGTATCACAAGTAGAGTGAGAATACTCGAACTTACGAGTCCCCCAATTACAACTGTTGCCAAAGGTCTTTGTACTTCAGCACCCATACTTGTAGATACTGCCATAGGAATAAAGCCAATTGCCGCGACAATCGCTGTTGTGAGAACGGGTCGAATTCTCATTTTAGCCGCTTGTAGAATACCTTCTGTATGACTTAGTCCATGGTGTTCCTGTTCGCGAGCAAATGAAATTAAGACCAGTCCATTGAGAACAGCAACCCCAAAAAGGGCAATAAATCCAACACCCGCAGAGATACTAAAAGGGAGTCCCCTAATAAAAAGAGAAAGGATTCCTCCCGTTATCGAAAAAGGGATATTTAAAAAAATAAGTAGGGCGGGTGTCAATTCACCAAATGCTAACCATAGTAGAAAAAGAATTAGAATTAATGTGAGAGGTACTACAATCATGAGAGTATTTCTAGCGGAGAGGTAATTCTTATATTTTCCACCAAATTCAATTCTGTATCCGTCGGGAAGTTTTAGATTTTTAAGTAGTACACCCTGGGCTTCTTCCACTACTCCCATCATATCCCGCTCTCTCACGTTAAATTCAATGAGCATTCTCCTGCTTCCATTTTCATGACTGACCTGAACGGGTCCCGACTCTTTTCGTATTTCAGCCAAATCTCCCAAGGGAATAAGCCCCTCATTTGAACGTATGGGGAGGTTTGCAAATTCTAGGGGGTGATTCTGTGGATTTGAAATTTTAAGAGCAATTTCAAATCTTCTATGACCATCAAAAACATAACCAGTAGGCACGCCCGAAGAAATACTCTGGGTCAATAAATTTATATCTTCAATATTCACATTGTATCTCGCAAGAGAATCCCTTTTGGGAAGAATTCGTATGTAATTTAAACCCTCAAGCTGTTCTATTTTTAAATCCTTTACACCCTCAATTTTTTTTAAGAGATTTGCCGATTCTGCCCCCAATTTTTTTAAGGTTTCGAGATCATCTCCGAAAATTTTTAGTCCAATATCAGAACGAATCCCCGCTATTAACTCATTGGTTCGCATCTTGATAGGCATGGAAACGGAAATGGCAACATCGGGAACACTACTGAGTGCCTGTTTTTCAATTTCATGAATGATTTCTTGTTTAGTCTGTCCCCAATCAGACTTATCTTTCATATCGAGATACATATCTGTTCTTTCCATACCCATGGGATCAGTCGCAATATCGGGGGCTCCTGTTTTGGAAACTGTGTGTAGTATTTCAGGGACGTTACGTAGAAGAGATTTTTCCAGTCTTCCCGCCATTTTTAAGGATTCAGAGAGAGAAACAGAGGGAAGTCTCGCGATTTCTAATAGCATATAGCCCTCATCAAGTTCTGGCAAAAATTCGCCACCCATTCTAGAAAAAAGGAGCACAGTAAATGCAAAGAAAATGAGTGTAATATATATAACTCTTTTTTTGGTATTCATAAATTTACTTAATATATTTTCATACTTTTTATTGATGTATCGAAATATAGGGGTTTCATCCTCGGCATGATTTTCGGATTTAATGAAATAACTCGCGAGTACTGGTATTACAGTTAAAGAAAGTACAAAGGCACCTGCCAATGCGAAAATCACTGTAATTGCCATGGGACTGAACATTTTTCCTTCCACTCCTGTCATGGTAAGAATGGGTAAATAGACTATGGCGATGATAGTTTCGCCAAAGATAGTTGCTTTTCTTACTTCTAAGGTAGCATTTCGTATTACAGTTATTCTTTCGGTGTCATTCAAGGCTCTACCCATATCCTTTTCTGCAAGACTGAGTCGTCTGACAGAATTTTCGATGATAATTACGGCACCATCTACCACAAGACCAAAATCTACCGCCCCCATTGACATAAGATTTCCAGGGATCCCCCTTATGTTCATGAGAAATATGGCAAAAAGCATTGCCAGTGGTATGGTAACTGCAATCACTAGACCCGCCCGAACATTTCCCAGAAGTAAAAATAGTATTACAATTACTAAGAATGCACCTTCTAAAAGATTGATTACTACTGTTTTGATTGTCTTTTTTACCATAAAAGACCTGTCATAAAACGGAACAATTCTCACACCTTCCGGCAAAAATGGCTCTATGGACTTTACTTTTTCTTTGATGGATTCAGTGACTTTTAATGAGTTTTCATGGAT